>DASWDS010000199.1:0-19988 GCA_036395165.1 Anaeromyxobacteraceae bacterium
CCCGTGGCGAGGCGCTTCGCGATGCGCTCCGCGTCGACGTCGACGCCCAGGAAGGCGGCGCCGAGGAGCGTCGCCGCCAGCGGCTGCGCGCCGCCCATCCCGCCGAGCCCGCCGGAGAGGACGAGCCGCCCGGCGAGGTCGTCCGTCCCGAAGTGCGTGCGGCCCGCCTGCGCGAACGTCTCGTACGTGCCCTGAAGGATCCCCTGCGACCCGATGTAGATCCACGACCCGGCCGTCATCTGCCCGTACATGACGAGCCCGCGGCGCTCGAGGTCCCAGAAGTGCTCCCAGGTGGCCCAGCGCGGGACGAGGTTCGAGTTGGCGATGAGCACCCGCGGCGCGTCGGGGTGAGTGGGGAGGACGCCCACGGGCTTGCCGCTCTGGACGAGCAGCGTCTCGTCGCACTCGAGCGCGCGCAGCGCCGCGACGATGCGGTGGTAGCTGGGCCAGTCGCGGGCCGCCTTGCCCGTCCCGCCGTAGACGACCAGCTCCTCGGGGCGCTCCGCCACCTCGGGGTCGAGGTTGTTCATCAGCATCCGGAGCGCCGCCTCCTGGACCCAGCCCTTGCAGGAGAGCGTCGTCCCGCGCGGCGCGCGGATGGGCTCCATGCGCCTTCCCTGTCGGCCGGCGAGGCCGATGTCAAATCCGACTGTTTCCGAATCATGCTCGGCCGTCTAGACTGCGCCGCGATGCCGAGACCCCTCGTCCTCCTCATCGCGGTGGCGCTCCTCGCCTGCTCGCGGCCCCAGCCCTCCGCCGAATACGAACGCGCCCGGCAGCTCTGGACGGGGCTGGTGCAGGCGCGCGCCGACGACGCGGTGGAGGACCCGCGCGCCGACGAGGTGCTGGCGCTGCTCGACAGCGTCCCGCGCGACAGCGCCGACGCCGCGGCGGCGGCGGAGCTGCGCGCTCGCATCGAGGGCGAGCGGAAGGTGCGCAGCGAGGAGCGCGCACGGCGCGAGAAGCTCGTCGCGGGCGCGGGCGCGGCGCCGGAGACGCCGAGCGTCGGCGGGCGGGAGCCAGGCGCGCCGGGGGGCGCCATCGAGGACGTGGAGGCGCGGCCCCCGGCCGGTGTCCCGCTCGCGACGGGTATGAAGCTCGACGACTTCCGCGCCGCCTACGGGAAGTGCTTCGAGGAGCGCGGACCCGTGCAGCTGACCGGCGCCGACGGGGGTCCGCGCCCCGGCGCGATGTGGGTCATGAAGGACGACGAGGCGTGCAGGAAGGAGCACGCGCCGCTCGCCGGGCAGGCGGTGCTGTTCGCCGGCGGCGCGCTGGCCGGCATCGCCCCGGCCGCTTCCGCGAGGAAGGTGGAGACCCGCCGGCAGGTGCAGCTGGGGAGGCTCCCCGACGGCGGGGTGGGGATCCGCGAAGGCGGCGAGGTCGTGCCGGTGCCGGCCGGCGCGAAGCTCGTCATGGACGGAGGCTCGCCTTGAAGGACCGGGCGCTCGTCGCGGCGCTGCGGGTGGTCCCCAAGAACGCCCTGTCGCGCGTCGTCGGCGGCCTCACCCGCGCCCGCGCGCCGCGCGCCGTCCGCGTTGCCGCGATGCGCGCCTTCGCCGCGCGCTACGGGATCGACCTCTCGGAGTGCGGCGAGCTGGAGGCGTTCCGCACCTTCGGCGAGTTCTTCGCGCGGCCGCTCCGCCCCGGCCTCCGCCCCATCGCGCCGGGCGAGGACGTCCTCGTCTCGCCCGTGGACGGCGTCGTGTCGCAGGCGGGCCGCGCCGACGGCGGGCGGCTCGTCCAGGCGAAGGGGCTCGACTACTCCCTCGACGCGCTCCTCGCCGATCCGGCGGCCGCGGCGCGCTTCCGCGGAGGCGCCTTCGCGACCCTGTACCTCTCGCCGCGTGACTACCACCGCATCCACTTCCCCATCGGCGGGCGGATCACCGGCTACCGCTACGTGCCGGGGCGCCTCTGGCCCGTCAATGCGGCCTCGGTGCAGGGCGTGCCCGGCCTCTTCACGGTGAACGAGCGGCTCGCGACCCTCCTCGAGACGCCCCTCGGCGCGTGCGCCGTGGTCGCGGTCGGCGCCACCATCGTCGGGCGCATCCGCGCCTACTACGACCCGACCGTCCCCGTCTCGAACCTGCCGCGGGCGCACCCGGTCTCGCGCGACTACTCGACCCCGATCCCGGTCGAGAAGGGCCAGGAGCTGGGCGCGTTCGAGATGGGCTCGACCGTGATCCTCCTCCTCGAGCCGGGGAGGGCGGCGCTGCGTGACGGCCTCGTCGCGGGCGCGCGGGTGCGGGTGGGCGAGCCCATCGGCGTCTCGCCGCCGGCGAGATGAGGAGGTGGGCCGAGCCGGTGATCGCGGCCGCGCTGCTCGCGGCCGTCGCGGCGCCGTTCTGGGCGGGCCGCTTCCTGCCCTTCCTCGACCTCCCGCAGCACCTCGGCCTCGCGGCCGTGGTGGCGCACCACGACCCCGGGAGCGCCCTCGCGCGCTACTACGAGATCGATCCGCACGTCACGCCATACTGGGGGTACTACGGCGCGATGTGGCTCCTCGCGAGGGCGCTCCCGCTCGAGCTCGCGAACCGCCTCCTCTTCACGGCCTACGCGGTGGGCATCCCGCTCGGCGCAGCGTACCTGCTCGCGAGCTTCGGGCGCGACCGCCGCTGGGCGGTCCTCACGCTGCCGCTCGTGTTCAACACGAACCTCTTCTTCGGTTTCGCGACCTTCCTCCTCTCCATCCCACTCTTCCTGGTCGCGCTCGCGCTCTCCGAGCGGCACCTCGCGGGCGACCGCGTCCGCGCGCGGCACGCGCTGCCGCTCGCGCTCGCCGCCGCGCTCGTCTTCCTCTTCCACGCGCAGACGTACCTCCTGCTCGGCCTGTGCGTGCTCATCCTGCTCGCCGTGCACGCGCCGCGAGGGCTCTCCTCGCTCGCGGCGCGGGTCGCGCCCTACCTGCCCTCCCTCGCGCTCTTCGGCGCCTGGTTCTGGCGGAGCTTCGTCGCGCCGGTGCGGACGGCGGTCGAGGAGCACACGGTCCACCACCGGACGTACGGCGGCGTGGGCGGGCTCGGCGCCGGGTACGAGCCCTGGCGCGTCGTCGTCGCGAAGATGCCCGAGCGGCTCTTCGGCTCGTTCAACGATCGTTCGGACGCCCGGATCGCGCTCGTGCTGCTCGCGCTGTTCGCGGTCGCGCTCGCGGCGGGATACGGGAAAGCCCCTCCCGCCGCCCGGCGCGGGGAGGGGGACGAGATCCGTGGAGGCGTGCGGAGGTTCTTCCTCATCCACCGCACCGACGTCCTCGTCCTCGCGCTCCTCGCGAGCTACCTCTTCGTCCCGATGGAGATCACCGGGCAGTGGTACGTCAACCCGCGCCACCTCGTCTTCGCGGCACTGGCGCTTCCGCTCCTCCTCGCGGCCCCCGCGCGCCGCTGGCGCACCGGGCTCGTCGCGGCGGGCGTGGTGGTGGCGCTCCTGGCCTCGGGCAACGCCTTCGCGAAGGTGCGCGCCTTCCAGCGACAGGTCGGCGACTTCGGCGCGGTCGCGGCAGCGCTCCCGCCAGGCGGGCGCGTGCTCGGCCTCCCGTTCGACAATGGCTCGGGCGGGCCCGTGCGCTTCTGGCCCTTCCTTCACTGGGGATGCTGGGAGCAGATCCTGGCCGGGGGGGACGTGGGGTTCAGCTTCGCCGGCCTGCCCTCGATCCCGGTCCGCTACCGCCCCGGGATGCAGGCGCCGCATCCGTACGAGTGGCGGCCTGACCAGTTCGTGTGGGCCACCATGGGCCCGCGGTACGACGCGTTCCTCGTGAGCGGGACGCCGCGCGGCCGGGGCGGAGACGAGCTGAGGCGGCACGCGGACGTGGTGGCGCGGGGCGGCGCGTTCACGCTCTGGAAGGCACGCTCGGGCGCGGCCGCGGAGCGTTGACCCTCTCGGCCGATTCCTCTACATACCGCCGCACCTATGAAGATCTCCGGCGTCAAGGGCATGAACGATCTCCTGCCGGCGGCCATCGCCCGCTGGCACGAGATGGAGCGCGTCGCGCGCGAGGTCTTCGCCCTCTACGGCTATCGCGAGGTGCGGACGCCCGCCGTCGAGCACGCCGCGCTCTTCTCGCGCAGCGTCGGCGAGGCGACCGACATCGTGAAGAAGGAGATGTACGTCTTCGAGGACAAGGGCGAGGACCTGCTGGCGCTGCGCCCCGAGGGCACCGCCGGGACCGTGCGCGCCTACGTCGAGCACGGCTGCCACGTCGAAGGCGTCCAGAAGTGGTTCTACGTCGGGCCCATGTTCCGCCGCGAGCGCCCGCAGAAGGGTCGCTACCGGCAGTTCCACCAGATCGGGGTCGAGTGTCTCGGCATCGCCGAGCCCGGCATCGACGTCGAGCAGATCGCCATGCTGGAGGACTACCTCGGCCGCCTCGGGGTGCGCGCCGAGCTGAAGCTCAATACGGTGGGCGACGCGAGCTGCCGTCCGGCGTACCTGGCGGAGCTGAAGGCCTGGCTGACGGAGCGCAAGGACCGGCTCTGCGCCGACTGCAACGAGCGCATCGATCGCAACCCGCTGCGCGTGCTCGACTGCAAGGTCGAGAGCTGCCAGCCCGTGCTGGCGGACGCGCCGCGCCTCCTCGACCGGCTGTGCGACGGCTGCCGCGCCCAGTTCGACGCCGTGAAGGCGGGGCTCGACGCGCTCGGCGTCCGGTACCGCATCGACCCGCGCCTCGTCCGCGGCCTCGACTACTACGTCCGCACCGCCTACGAGTTCTCGAGCGACGCGCTGGGCTCGCAGTCGGCGGTCGCGGGGGGCGGGCGCTACGACGGGCTGGTGGAGACGCTCGGGGGTCCCTCCACGCCGGGGATCGGGTTCGCCCTCGGCCAGGAGCGGCTCGCGCTCATCCTCGACGCGACGGGCCGCCCCGCGCCCGAGGAGCGCCCTACCGTCTTCATCGTCGCGGCCGACGAGGCCGGCGCCGGGAAGGCGCCCGTGATCGCGGCCGCTCTCCGCAAGGCGGGCGTCGCCTGCGATCTCGACCCGCGCGGCGGCAAGCTCGCGCGCCAGTTCAAGCAGGCGGAGCGCGTGCGGGCGCGCTGGGCGCTCGTGCTCGGCGGCAACGAGGTCGCGAGCGGCCAGGCGAAGCTCAAGGACCTCGACACGCGCGAGGAGACGCCCGTCGCGCTCGCGGAGCTGGTCCAGAAGCTCGCGCCGAAGAAGTAGCGCGCGTGCGCTCCATCGTCCTCGTCACCGGCCCGACCGCCTCCGGCAAGACCGCGCTCGCCATCGAGCTGGCGCGGCGGCTCGGCGGCGAGATCGTGAACGCCGACTCGCAGCAGGTGTACCGCGGGCTCGACGCCGGCACCGCCAAGCCGACGCCGGACCAGCGGGCGGCGGCGCCGCACCACCTGCTCGACGTGGCCGGCCCGGGGGAGGGGATGGACGCGGCGCGCTGGCAGGCGCTCGCCGACGCCGCCATCGCGGAGGTCGCCGCGCGGGGCCGCGTGCCCATCGTCGCGGGCGGGACGGGCCTCTACCTGCGAGCGCTCCTGCGCGGCGTGGCCGCGGCGCCGGGCCGCGACCCGGAGCTGCGGGCGGCGCTCGAGGCGGAGGCGGCCCGCGAGGGCCGGCCGGCGCTGCACCGGCGCCTCGCCGCGATCGATCCCGCCGCCGCCGCGAAGATCGGCGAGAACGACCTCGTGCGGATCGTGCGCGCCCTCGAGATCGCCGCCGGCGGCCGGACGCAGACGGAGGTGTTCGCGGAGCACCGCTTCGCCGAGGCGCGCTACCGCTTCCGGCTGCTCGCGCTCGACCTGCCGCGCCCCGAGTTGCACGCGCGCATCGCCGCGCGCGTACCCCGCCTGTTCGACGCCGGGCTCCTCGACGAGGCGCGCCGGCTCCTCGACCGCTCCGGCGGCGTGCTGCCGGCCCGGCTCCCCATCGGCTACGGGGAGGCCGCCGAGGTGCTCGCGGGCAGGCTGACACGGGACGAGGCCGTGTGGCGCGTGCAGGTGGCGCATCGCCGCTACGCCCGGCGGCAGATCATCTGGCTCAGGCGCGAGCCGGGGGTCGAGTGGATCCGCCCCCCGGTGGACGCGGACGCCCTCGCTCGCGAGCTGGACGCCTGGATCGCAGCTTGACGCACCGTGCCGTCGCGGCGAGGGCGGAGTGAAACGGGAGTGAAACGCCTGGGGCGGTTACGATCGCGGGGCACCGTGCTATAAGCGAAACCCTCATGGCCCGACCTGCCTACGTCATCGACTTCGAGCGGCCGCTCATCGCCCTCGAGTCCAAGATCGCCGAGCTGAAGCAGCTGTCCGGCGGCGCCGCCGTCGACTTCACCGACGAGATCGTGAAGCTGGAGCGAAAGGCGAAGAAGCTCCAGGCGGAGATCTTCAGCGACCTCTCGCGGTGGCAGACCGTCCAGCTCGCGCGCCACCCGAATCGCCCCTACTTCCTCGACTACCTCGGGATGCTCTTCACCGACTTCTTCGAGATCGAGGGCGACCGGCGCTTCGCCGCCGACCACGCCATCGTGAGCGGGTTCGCGCGCTTCGACGGCGAGCCGGTGGTCGTCATCGGGCAGCAGAAGGGCCGGAGCACGAAGGACAACATGTTCCGGAACTTCGGGATGGCGCGCCCCGAAGGGTACCGCAAGGCGCGGCGCATGTTCGACCTCGCCGAGCGCTTCCGCAGGCCCGTGCTCTGCTTCATCGACACGCCCGGCGCCTACCCCGGGATCGGGGCCGAGGAGCGCGGCCAGGCCGAGGCGATCGCGGTGAACCTCGAGGTGATGTCGTCCCTGAGCGTGCCCACGATCTCCGTCGTCATCGGCGAGGGCGCGTCGGGCGGCGCCATCGGCATCGGCGTCACGAACCGCATCCTCATGCTCCAGTACGCCTGGTACAACGTCATCTCGCCGGAGAGCTGCAGCTCGATCCTGTATCGCGACGCGACGAAGGCGCAGAAGAGCGCGGAGGCGCTGAAGCTCTCGGCGCGCGACCTCAAGGGCTTCGGCATCATCGACGAGATCGTCCCCGAGTCCCTGGGCGGCGCCCACCGCGACCCGCAGGGGACCGCCGCGAACGTCCAGGAGGCGGTGAAGCGGCACCTCGCGGAGCTGAAGCAGCTCTCGCCGGAACAGCTCGTGCGCGATCGCTACCAGAAGTTCCGCGCGATGGGCGTGTTCACGACCGAGGAGTGAGGCGCAGCCCATGGCGCGTGCCGGTGCCCGGCACGACGCCGGGCGGTGCCATCGCGCGCCCTCGGCTGCTATAAGAGCGCCCCATGCCCAGCGTTCCCCCGTACGTCGCGTCGCTCACGCCCTACGTCCCCGGGAAGCCCATCGAGGAGGTCGAGCGCGAGTACGGCGTCTCGAACGTGGCGAAGCTCGCTTCGAACGAGAACGCGCTCGGTCCCTCACCGAAGGCGCTGGCGGCCGCCCGCGAGGCGTGCGCGAAGGTCCACCTCTACCCGGACGGCAGCGCCTTCTACCTGCGCTCCGCGCTCGCGAGGAAGCTCGGCGTCGCCGTCGAGGAGATCGCGGTCGGCAACGGCTCGAACGAGCTGCTCGAGCTGTGCGTGAGGACGTTCCTCGCCGAGGGGGACGAGGCGCTCACCTCCGCCAACAGCTTCATCGTCTACCGCCTCGCGACGCACGCGCACGGCCGCACCTGCGTCGAGGCGCCCATGCAGGACCACCGCTACGACCTGCGCGCGCTGCGGGAGCGCCTGTCGAGCCGCACCAAGCTCGTCTTCCTCGCGAACCCCGACAATCCGAACGGCACCTACTTCACGAAGTCCGAGCTGGTCCCCTTCCTCGAGGCGGTGCCGGGGGACGTCCTCGTCGTCCTCGACGAGGCGTACGTCGAGTTCGTGGGCGCGAAGGACTTCCCGGACGGGCTCGAGATCCGGCGGCGCTTCCCGAACGTCGCGACCTGCCGCACGTTCTCGAAGATCTACGGGCTGGCGGGCCTGCGCCTCGGGTACCTGGTGGCGAGCCCGGAGGTGATCGGGTACCTCGACCGCGTGCGCGAGCCGTTCAACACGAGCCTCGTCGCGCAGGCGGCCGGCATCGCCGCCCTCGGCGACGGCGAGCACGTCGCGAGGAGCCGGGCGCTCGTGGAGAGCGAGCGGCCCTTCCTGACGGAGGGCCTGCGCGCGCTCGGCGCGACCGTGTGGCCCTCCCAGACGAACTTCGTCTTCGCCGACTTCGCGGGCCACTCCGGCAAGGCGCTCTTCGAGGCGCTCCTGCGCGAGGGCGTCGTGGTGCGGCCGATGGGGGGCTACGGCTTCCCCACCGCGCAGCGCATCACGTTCGGCCTGCGCTCGGAGAACGAGAAGCTCCTCGTGGCGCTGAAGAAGGTCCTCTCGCGCTGAATGGCCCCGCGTCCGTTCATCGTCGCCATCGACGGCCCGGCGGGCGCCGGCAAGAGCACCGCCGCGCGGCGGCTCGCGACGCGCCTGGGCTTCGCCATGGTCGACACGGGCGCCATCTACCGGGCGGTGGCGCTGGCGGCGAGCCGCGCCGGGATCGCGTTCGACGACGACGCGCGCCTCGGGACGCTGCTCCCGGCGCTCCGCATCCGATTCGAGCCGGCGCCGGCCGCGAACCCCGCCGCGGGTCAGCGGGTGCTACTCGACGGTCGCGACGTCTCGGTGGAGATCCGCACCCCGCCCATGTCGCTCGGCGCGAGCGCCGTCTCAGCGCGGCCCGTCGTGCGCTCGGCGCTGCTGGAGCTCCAGCGGCGCCTCGCCACGGCAGCCGGAAACCGCGGCGCGGTGCTCGAGGGGCGCGATATCGGGACGGTCGTCTTCCCCGACGCCGACATCAAGTTCTTCCTCACCGCCACGCCCGAGGTCCGCGCCCGCCGGCGCCACTCCGAGCTCGCCGCGAAGGGCGACCCCGCCACCGTCGAGCAGGTGCTCGCGGAGCAGCAGAAGCGCGATCGCGACGACTCGCAGCGCGCCGTCGCGCCGCTCAGGCCGGCCGGTGACGCCGTGATCGTGGACACGAGCGGGCTCGGGCTCGACGAGGTCGTCGACGCGCTGGCGCGCGAAGCCGAGGCGCGTTTGGCCGCGAGGCGTGGTCCGGGCTAGGATTCGCGCGGATGGAACGGCCGGAGCGCGCCTACGGGCCGAAGGAGTGCGGGAGCTGTCGGCTCTGGCGGCCCATCCTCGAGGACGCGCGCGGGCCCATCGGCCCCTGCCGGCTCAACGTCCGCACGGGCGACTTCCCGGGGACGGCGCCGCGGTGCGAGCGCTACCTCGCCCGCGATGCGGCCGTTCCGACCAGGCCCCCGCCGCCCCCGGCGTCGCGCCGCCCGCCACCCGCCCCCCCGCTGGTCCGGCATGGCGGGGGAGACGGCCGTCCGGCCACCGCCCTGCCGGCGCTCGACCTCGACATCCCGGAGGAGATCCTCGCCATGACGCGCGAAGAGTTCGCCCAGGCCATCCGCGAGGTGCTCCGCGAAGAGACCCTCCACGTCCCGATCGCGCCGAAGTGGGAGGGCGGCACGGTCCTCCTCAAGCCGCGCGATCCGCAGCTGCAGGCGAAGGAGATCGCCGTCGACCAGCTGTTCCACAAGGTCGTGATGATCCGCGACCGGCTGCGCGTCCTCGAGCAGAAGATCAACGCGCACGACAAGCTCACGGACGCCGAGAAGATCGACATCCAGTCGTACGTGACGAAGTGCTATGGCAGCCTCACGACCTTCAACGTCCTCTTCCGTGACGAGAAGGACCGCTTCGTGGGCGAGAAGGGGCCGGGCGCCGGCTGAGAGCGGATGTTAGATTGGCGAGCGCAGGCCCGGAAGAGGCTCTGTCCGGAGCGAGCGGGGTCTACGAGGGGACGCAGCCTCTCCGCGACCCCCTCATGTGAGGCGAAGCCGAAATGGAAGTGAAGATCGCCAGGACCGCCGGGTTCTGCTGGGGCGTCCGCCGCACCATCGACAAGGTGATGGAGGTAGCGGGCACGGGCGGCCACCCCGTCGTCACGCTCGGCCCCGTCATCCACAACCCGCAGGCCGTGGAGCGCATGCGCGAGAAGGGCGTCGGCACCGTGGCCGCCATCGCGGAGGTCGCCGGCGGCACCACGGTCGTCGTCCGGACCCACGGTGCGGTGAAGGACGAGCTCGACGCCGCCAAGGCGCGCGGCCTCCAGGTCGTGGACGGCACCTGCCCCTACGTGAAGTACCCGCAGGCGATGGCGCATCGGCTTTCGCGCGAGGGCTACCACGTCGTCATCGTCGGCGACGCGAGCCACGCGGAGCTGAAGGGCGTCGTGTCGTACGCCGAGGGGGCGTGCACGGTCGTGAAGCCGGGCGGCCCGATCCCCCCCATCGCGGCCAGGAAGGTGGCGGTCATCGCCCAGACCACCTGCATCGGCGCGGACTTCGAGCGGGTGGTGGGCGCGCTCGCGCTCCGTCACAAGGAGGTGCGGGCGGTGAACACGATCTGCGCCGACACGGACGAGCGCCAGGGTGACGCGCGGCAGCTCGCTCGCGAGGTGGACGCGGTGGTGGTCGTGGGTGGGAAGAACAGCGCCAACACGCGCCACCTGGCCGAGATCTGTCGCGCGATCCAGCCCCGCACCTGGCACGTCGAGACGAAGGACGAGCTGAGGCCGGAGTGGTTCGACGGCTGCCAGGCCGTCGGCGTCAGCGCCGGGGCTTCCACCCCTGACTGGGTCATCGAGGGAGTGGCCGAGCGGCTACGCTCCTTGGGCTGACCGCGTCGCTTGACGCCCGAAATTCAGGCGTGTAGCTTGCGCGTTCCCTATTTTCAGGTCGGGGCTCACCCGACACGGCGCCACCGCCTCGCTCCCCGGGCGGACAGGTGCGAAACGAACCAGGGGTCAAAAAAGCAGACTACCGACGGCGCGTCGTTCGCAGCTCACTCCCGCGCCGGTCGTCAGCCCGCCAGATCCGGAACTCAATCGAATGGAGAATCAGACCACCCGTACGCCCGAGACCGACAGTGAAGACTTCGCGACGCTCTTCGCGCAGAGCGAGGCGAGCAGCGGTCCGATCGAGGAAGGCAAGGTCGTCAGCGGCACAGTCATCCAGCTGACGAAGGACTACGCCGTCATCGACATCGGGTACAAGTCCGAAGGCCAGGTCCCGATCAACGAGTTCGTCCCCGCTCCCGGGCAGCCGCCCGCGGTGAAGGTGGGCGACAAGGTCGAGGTGCTCGTCGAGTCCCGGGAGAACGACACCGGGATGGTCGTCCTCTCCAAGGAGAAGGCCGACAAGATGCGCATCTGGGACGAGATCTCCGCCGCGTGCGAGCGCGACGAGCTCGTCGAGGGCATGATCGTCGGGCGCGTGAAGGGTGGCCTCTCCGTCGACATCGGCGTGAAGGCGTTCCTCCCCGGCTCCCAGGTCGACATCCGCCCGGTGCGCAATCTCGACAAGCTCATCGGCGAGAAGTTCAAGTTCAAGGTCATCAAGTTCAACAAGAAGCGCGGCAACATCGTCCTCTCGCGGCGCGTGCTGCTCGAGAAGGAGCGCGAGGAGCTGAAGAAGGAGACGCTGAAGAACCTGAAGGAGGGCGCCATCCTCAAGGGCGTCGTGAAGAACCTGACGGACTACGGCGCCTTCATCGACCTCGGCGGCATCGACGGGCTCCTCCACGTCACCGACATGAGCTGGGGGCGCATCGGCCACCCGTCGGAGATGTTCGAGGTCGGCCAGGAAGTGCGCGTGGTCGTCCTCAAGTTCGACCCCGCCAGCGAGCGCGTCAGCCTGGGCCTGAAGCAGATCCAGGAGGACCCGTGGCACCGCGCCGACGAGAAGTACCCGGTCGGCAGCCGCGTCGGTGGCAAGGTCGTCTCGCTCACCGACTACGGCGCGTTCATCGAGCTCGAGCAGGGCGTGGAGGGCCTCGTCCACGTCAGCGAGATGAGCTGGACGAAGCGCGTGAAGCACCCCTCGAAGCTCGTCAACGTGGGCGACAAGGTCGAGGCGGTGGTGCTCGACATCGACCCGAAGGCGAAGCGGATCAGCCTCGGCATGAAGCAGATCGAGGCGAACCCGTGGACGCTCCTCGAGGACAAGTACCCGATCGGCTCCGTCATCCGCGGCGAGGTCCGCAACGTCACCGACTTCGGCATCTTCGTCGGCGTCGAGGAGGGCATCGACGGCCTCGTGCACGTCTCCGACATCTCGTGGAACGAGCGCATCAAGCACCCGGGTGAGAAGTTCAAGAAGGGTGACGTCGTCGAGGCGGTGGTGCTCAACATCGACGTCGAGAACGAGCGCTTCAGCCTCGGCATCAAGCAGATCCAGCCCGATCCGTGGACGACGCTCTCCGAGCGCCACCCGGTGGGCTCGAAGCTGAAGGGCCGCGTCACGAAGGTCACCGACTTCGGCGCCTTCGTCGAGATCGAGCCCGGCATCGAGGGCCTCGTGCACGTCTCCGAGATGCGCGACGAGCGGGTCGAGAACCCGCGCGACGTGGTCAAGGAGGGCGAGGAGATCGACGTCAAGGTCATCGACATGGACCAGCAGGAGCGAAAGGTCGCGCTCTCGGTGAAGGCCCTCAGCCGCGGCGACGACGACTACCACGAGTACCTGCGCAAGCAGGGCGACGGCCGCGCCCGCCTCGGCGACCTGATGGAAAAGTTCAACCGGCGCAAGGGCACGTAAGCGCCCACGTCAGCCGGCAGTCTGGAGCGGGCGGTCCGAGAGGGCCGCCCGCTTTCTGTTGCTCTCCTCGACATCGTGTGGGTCCCGTGAACGCGCCCGAGCCCGAGCCCGGCGTCAGGATCGCCGATGAGCCCCGGATGAGCTTCGGACGAATCGCTCGGGCTCGCGATTGGGGCGGCCGCCCGCTGACAAGGCTCAGCGCCGCGCGGCGCGAGGCGGCGTCATCACCGCCTCGACGAGCTGCTCGAACCTCGCCCTTCCAGCGCGGCCGGGTGGCAGCCCGCGCCGGAGCGCGCCGTCGAGGTACAGCACCGCCGCGCCGTGCACGAGGGCCCAGCCGGCGAAGGCCTGCAGCTCCGCGCCGGGCGCCCCCGCCACCTCCTCCGAGGTGCGCTGGAGGACGGCGTACGCCGCCGCGCTCGCCTCCTGGAGCTCCGCCGGCTGCTCCCGGCAGCCGGCCAGCTCGCGCCCGAACATGACGCGGAAGGTGGCGGGGTGGTCGAGCGCGAAGCGGACGTAGGCGATCCCGATGGCCTTCATGCGCCCCGCCGGCGCCGGCGCGCGCACGGCGGCGGACTCGAGCGCGCTTCCGAAGCGGCGGAATCCCTCCGCCGCGACCGCGGCCAGCAGCGCCACCTTCTCCGGGAAGTGGTGGCCGGGTGCCGCGTGCGAGACGCCGAGCCGCCGCGCCAGGGCGCGGATGGTGAGCGCCTCGACGCCCTCCTCCTCGAGCAGCTCGACCCCGGAGAGGACGAGGGCGCGCCGGAGATCGCCGTGATGACGCTGGCCCGCCGGCTTCGCGGCGGCCCGGTCGGAGCGGCGGCGCGCGCCTCGGCGGGGAGGACCCGGCATACCAGGACGGTAGCACCGCCACCTGGGCAGCGCCAAGGTCGCGCTTGACAGCGTCAAGCGGATCGGCTGAACTTGACGCCGTCAAGGAGGAGGCGCGCATGGAGATCCTGGTGCTGGACGGCGACCCATCCGCCGGCGACGGCTTCGGAGCCTGGCTCGATGCCCTCGTGCCGGCGCTCGCGGCGGAGGGACACGCCGTGCGGCGCCTCGCGCTGCGCGAGCTGCGCATCGCGCAGTGCAAGGGGTGCTTCGAGTGCTGGACGAGGACGCCTGGGCGCTGCGGGATCCGGGACGACGCGCCGGAGGTGCTCCGCGCCGTGCTGGCGGCCGAGCTCGTCGTGCTCGCCTCGCCGGTGGTGATGGGGTTCGTGAGCCCGCTCCTCCGGCGCGCCCACGAGCGGCTCCTGCCCCAGCTCCATCCCTACCTCCGGGTCGTGAGAGGCGAGGTCCGCCACCGGCTCCGGTACGAGCGCTACCCGCGGCTCGCCCTCGTGCACGGTCACGAGGGCTGTGACGAGGAGGACGCGCACATCCTGAAGACCATCTACGAGGAGGTCGCCCGCGAGACCCACGGCACGCTCGCGCTCGCCGCCTCGACCGCGCTCACCCCCGAGGAGGTCGCCCATGCGCTTGCTCGTGCTTAACGGCTCGCCGCGCGGCGAGCGCAGCAACACGGACGTCGTGCTCGCGCCGTTCCTCGAGGGCTTCCACGAGCACCCCGGCCACGAGCACGAGGTCCTTTATCTGGTGAAGAGCGCGGATCGACGGCGGCAGCTCGAGGCCTTCGCGGCCGCGGACGCGGTCCTGATCGCGTTTCCGCTGTACGTCGACGCCATGCCGGCGCCGGTCGTGGAGCTGGCGGCGGCGCTCGCGCCGCTCTGCGGCCGCCCCGGGCACCCGCGCCTCCTCTTCCTCGTGCAGAGCGGCTTCCCCGAGTCGTTCCACGCGCGCGCGGTGGAGCGCTGGGCGGAGAAGCTCGCCCGCCGCCTCGGCGCGCCGTACGCGGGGACGATGGTGAAGGGTGGGGTGGAGGGCATCAAGGTGAAGCCTCCCTGGATGACGCGCCCGCTCCTCGAGCAGTTCCGGTCCCTCGGCCGCGGGTTCGGCGCGACCGGGGCGCTCTCGCCCGCGGCGCTGGCCCGCCTGGCCCGTCCCGAGCGGCTCGGGCTCGCCGGGCGGCTCGGCTGCCGCGGCGCGGTCGCCCTGGGGCTCTTCGACCTGTTCTGGAACGGGGAGCTACGCAGGAACGGCGCGTTCGCGGATCGCGACGCCCGCCCGTACGCGCCCGCGCCGCGGCGCTGAGGGCCGGTCGCGTCCCGGAAGCGGTTGCGGCGCATGGCAGCGCGTGCTTACCTGTCCGCGCCATGAGCGAAGAGCACAAGCCGCCGAGGGATCCGAACGAGCCACTCCCCACCGCGCCGCCGCCAGCGGCGCAGCAGCCGCCGCCGCTTGCGGGGTCGCCAGGACCTTCCCAGCCGGTCTCGCAGCCGGCGTGGGGCGGTCCGCCGCCCGTGCCTCCGCCGCCCTCGAGCTGGGCGCAGCCGACGCCGCCGGCGATCCCGCCCCCGGTGCCGCCGCGCAGGGACCGCGCCGCGCTGGCGGTCGTCCTCTTCGTCTTCGGCGGGCTCTTCGTCGTCTTCTTCGCCTTCCTCCTCCTCGCCTACAGCGCCGTCCGCGGCGAGTCGCCGCGCCTCTCCGGCGGGCCTCGCATCGGCGTCGTCGAGGTCAAGGGCGAGATCGGCTCGGGTGGGCGCGGCCGCGGGTCCGTGGACGCCGACGACACGCTCAAGGTCATCAAGCGGTTCACGGACGACACCGACATGAAGGCGGTGGTCGTCCGGATCGACTCCCCGGGCGGGGCCGTCGCGCCGAGCCAGGAGATCTACGACGAGCTGCGGAAGCTCGCGGACAAGAAGATCGTGGTCTGCTCGATGGGCAACCTGGCCGCGTCGGGCGGGTTCTACATCGCGATGGCGTGCCCGCACATCATGGCGGAGCCGGGCACGCTGACCGGCTCGATCGGCGTCATCTCGATGTTCCCCAACGTGAAGGGGCTCGCCGACCGCTTCAACGTGAAGCTCGAGACGGTGAAGAGCGGCAAGCTGAAGGACGCCGGCAACCCCTTCCGCGACATGACGCCCGAGGACCGCGCGTACTGGCAGTCGCTCGTGGACCAGGTCTACCTCCAGTTCCTGGCGGCGGTGGTGGAGGCGCGCGACATGCCGGAGGAGGAGGTCCGCAAGATCGCGGACGGCCGCGTCCTCACCGGCCAGCACGCGCAGGAGCTCGGGCTCGTCGACGAGCTCGGCAACTTCAACGACGCCGTGGACGCCGCGAAGGAGAAGGCGGGGCTCACCGGAGAGCCGAGGCTCGTCTACCCGCCGGACGAGCGCACGCGCTTCTTCGAGGAGCTGATGGGCGGCGCCGTCCATTCCATCGCCGACGCCGTGCGCGCGGAGGTTCACCAGCAGGCGAACGCCGCGACGGCGCCCGGCGTCTACTACATGGCGAGGTAGGACATGGCGAAGGGGAGGGGAACCGGCAAAGCGAGGTCGAGGACGGTCTCGGCCCGCTCCCCCCGCGCTTCCGGGGAGAGGAGGACGGATCGGGCGGAGCCGTGTCCGGACCAGCCCGCCGTCCCGCAGCGCCTCTGGGCGCCGTGGCGGATGCAGTTCATCGAGGCCGAGAAGCCGCAGGGCTGCATCTTCTGCCGCTTCCCCGCGGAGGAGGGCGAGGAGAGCGATCGCAAGAACCTCGTCGTCCACCGCGGCGCGCGGTCCTTCACCATCCTGAACCGCTATCCCTACAACTCCGGGCACGTGATGGTGGTCCCGCGCGCGCATGTCGCTCAGCTGGACGCGCTCTCGCCGGACGAGCTCGGCGACCTGCACGCCGAGCTGCAGCGCGCGGCGCGCGTCGTGCGCGAGGTCTACCGGCCCGAGGGCATGAACGTGGGGATGAACCTCGGACGGATCGCCGGGGCGGGCATCGCCGACCACCTGCACTACCACGTCGTCCCGCGCTGGGGCGGCGACACGAACTTCATGCCGGTGCTGGCGGACACGCGCGTCATGGTCGAGCACCTCGAGGGGACCTGGCAGAAGCTCCGCGACGGATTCGAGGGCGCGTGACGTCGCTGCAGTGGCTGCTCGCAGCGACGGCGTGCCTCGCGATCGCGGCCGCGCTGCTCGGCGATCGCCTCCTCCGCCGCCGCAAGGAGGCGCGCGCCTACCTCCAGGGCGTGCGGTACGTGCTCTCCGACGATCCCGACGCCGCGATCGCGGCGCTCTCCGACGCCGCCCACCTCGGCAGCCCTGAGGCGGTGGAGACGTACCTCGCCCTCGGGGCGCTCTTCCGCCGCACGGGCGACCTGGCGCGCGCCATCCGGCTGCACCGCAACATGCTCATGCGGCCCGGCCTCGATCCGGCGCGGCGCATCGAGGTGGAGCGCGAGCTCGCGCACGACTACCGCCGCGGCGGCATGCTCGAGGACGCGCTCGCCGCCTACCGGGTGCTGGCCGAGGGCGGCGACCGCGTCTCGCGCGAGGGACTCCGCGACGTGCTCGTCGAGCTCGGGCGGCTCGCCGACGCGGCGGCGGTCCAGCGGCAGCTGGCGGGCCCGGGGCAGGATCCGCTGCTCGCGCACCTCCTCGCGGCGCAGGCCCGCGCCGAGCTCGCCCGCGACGTCGAGCTGGGGCGGGCGGCCGCGCTGGCGGCGGTGGCGGCGGCGCCGCGCAGCGCCGACGCGCTGCTCGCGCTCGCGGAGGCGCAAGGGGCAGCCGGAAAGCCGGCCGACGCGCGCGAGGCGATCGCGGCCGCGCTCGACGAAGACCCCGGCGCTGCGCTCCTGGCGTGGCCGGCGCTGGCGGCCGTGGGCGAACCGGCGGCGGCGCTCGCGCTGCTCGACGATCGCATCGCGAGCGCGCCGTGCGACGCGGCGCTCCAGTACCTGCGCGGCCGCGTCCTCCACCTCGCGGGGCGCCTGCAGGACGCGATGGCGGCGCTGCGCCACGCGCTCGAGCTCGACGCGACGGGCGAGGTGACGCTCGCCATGCGCGACCTCCTCCGCGAGGCCGAGGCGCCCGCGCCCGAGGAGCTCGCCGCGCGCCACGACCTCATGGTCGCCGCGCTCCTCCGGAAGGCGCGCCCGGTGCGCTGCACGCGCTGCAGAGCCGAGGCGCCGACGCGGCAGTGGCGGTGCAAGCGCTGCGGCGCATTCGAGAGCTTCGCGCCGCCCGCGCCGCTCCCCTGACCCGCCGCTTGCGCCCTCCGCGCCCGGGGGGTATGAGCACCGGCTCCATGATCAGGGACCAGGTCACCGCGATCTTCGAGGAGGCGCTCGCGCGCGGCGCCGGCGACGGGCGCTGGCCGGCGCTCGAGACGGGCTTCACCGTCGAGCCGCCGCGCGACCCGAAGCACGGCGACTTCGCCGTGAACGCCGCGATGGTGCTCGCGAAGGCGGCCGGGAAGCCGCCGCGAGAGCTCGCCCAGGCGATCGTCGAGGCCGTGCGCGCCGCCGACTCGGCGGGGGACATCGCGTCGCTCGAGATCGCGGGCCCCGGCTTCATCAACGTGCGGCTCGCGCCCGACGTCTGGTTCCGCGCCCTCGCCGAGGTGGAGCGGCAGGGCGAGGCGTTCGGCCGGACCTCGGTCGGGAGCGGCAAGAGCGTCATCGTCGAGTACGTCTCGGCGAACCCCACCGGCCCGATGCACGTCGGCCACGGCCGCAACGCCGTGACGGGCGACGGCGTGGCGCGCCTGCTGCAGTGGAGCGGCCACGCGGTGACGCGCGAGTACTACGTCAACGACTACGGCGCGCAGGTGCAGACGCTCGCGCGCTCCGTCCACCTCCGATACCAGCAGCTCTTCGGGCGCGACGTCGCCATGCCGCCGAAGAGCTACCCCGGCGATTACGTGATCGAGATCGCGCGGGCGCTGAAGGACGAGCACGGCGATCGCTTCCTCGACGCGCCCGAGCAGGACTGGCTGGCGCTCTTCCGCGACCGCGCGGTCGCGAACGTGCTCGAGCTCATCCGCGGCGACCTCGCCGCGATCAACATCGCGTTCGACGTGTGGTCCTCCGAGAAGGAGCTCTACGAGAGCGGCACCGTCGAGCGGTTCGTGAACGAGCTCAAGGCGAAGGACCTCGTCTACGTGGGCAAGCTGCCGCCGCCCAAGTCGAAGAAGGGGGCGCCCGCGCCGCAGCCGCAGACCGACGAGGAAGGCGTGTCCGCCGCCGACGACCTCACGCTCTTCCGGAGCTCGCAGTACGGCGACGAGGTGGACCGGCCGGTGAAGAAGGCCGACGGCACGCCCACGTACTTCTGCGCCGACATCGCCTATCACTGGCAGAAGCGGCAGCGCGCGGACGCGCTGGTGGACGTGCTCGGCGCCGACCATGGCGGCTACGTCCCGCGGCTCAAGGCGGCGCTGCAGGCGCTCGGGTACCAGCGGGACGATCTGCACGTCGTCCTCATCCAGATGGTGAACCTGACCCGGGGCGGCGAGGCGGTGAAGATGTCGAAGCGCGCCGGGACGGTCGTGTCGCTGCGCGAGGTGGTGGAGGAGGTCGGCCGGGACGCGGCGCGCTTCCTCTTCTTCACCCGCCGCGCCGACGCCCAGCTCGACTTCGACCTCGAGCTCGCGAAGCGGCAGACGCTCGACAACCCCGTCTTCTACGTGCAGTACGGCCACGCGCGCAGCGCGAGCATCCTGCGGAAGGCGGCCGAGGCCGGCGTGGCGGCGCCGCGGTTCGACCTCGACGCCGTCCGCGCCCTGACGCTGCCGGAGGAGCAGGATCTCCTGAAGCGCATCGTCGCCTTCCCGGACCTCGTCGCCGGCGCCGCGCTCGCGTACGAGCCGCACCGCGTCGCCTTCTACCTGCAGGAGACCATCGCCGCGTTCCACTCGTACTACACGGGCGGGAAGAAGACCGGCGAGCGCGTCATCGGGCCCGATCCGCGCAAGACCGCCGGCCGCCTCTACCTCGTGAAGGCGCTGAAGCAGGTGCTCGCGAACGGCCTCGCCGTCCTGGGCGTCTCCGCGCCGGAGCGGATGGACGCGCGCGAGGTGGCCGAGGAGGAGTAGGCGCTCGGCCGCGATAGCGGCCGAAAACTGGCGCCATCGGCGCGTCCGCCTACGATGGGCGACACGGGTCGCGCCGCCGCGCGCCGGCGAGGTCCTTCTGCCATGCGCGAGAACACCAGGATGAAGCCGCAGCGATTCGAGCTCTCGCTCGACGGGCGGCAGGCGACCACCGTGCTCGTGGGCGCGCTCGTCATCCTCGGCGCCGTCTTCGTGCTCGGCCTCTCCCTCGGGCGCCAGGCGGCGGCGCGCGCCGCGCCCGCCGTCGCGGTCCACGACGCGCTCGCCCCGCTCGACCAGCCGCTCGCGGCGAGCGACGAGCCGCCGCCCGTGCTCAAGGCGCCGCAGGCGCTGACCGACGATCGCGCCATCGAGAAGAGCATGCCCGTGCCGCAGGTGAGGTCCGCGAGACAGCCACCCGCGCGGAGGGCGATGCCGACGTTGGCGTTGACCTCGACCTCGACC
>DASWDS010000200.1:0-1556 GCA_036395165.1 Anaeromyxobacteraceae bacterium
TGCGGCTGCTCGGCGAGCAGGAGTTCGCGCTCGCGGTCGTCGACCTGAAGATCCCGGGCACGGACGGCATCGGCCTCACGCGCGAGATCCGCGATCGCTGGTCGGAGCTCGACGTCATCATGATCACCGGCTACGCGAGCATCAAAGGCGCGGTCGAGGCGATCAAGCAGGGCGCGAGCGACTACATCACCAAGCCGTTCCAGAAAGAGGAGATCCTCCTCGCCACCGAGAAGATCCTCGAGAAGCGCCGGCTGCTCGACGAGATCAGCTACCTCCGCAGCCAGCTCTCCGACCGCTACTCGTTCGCGAACATGGTGAGCCGCAACCGCGTCATGCACGAGATCTTCGAGACCATCGGCGTGCTGGCACAGAACGACGCGACCGTCCTCATCTACGGCGAGTCGGGGACCGGCAAGGAGCTCGCGGCGCGCGCCATCCACTTTCAGGGCAAGCGCAAGGGCGGCCGCTTCGTCGCCATCAACTGCGCGGCCTTCCCGGACACGCTCCTCGAGAGCGAGCTCTTCGGCTACGAGCGCGGCGCGTTCACGGGCGCGGTTCACGATCGGGTGGGGAAGATCGAGCTCTCGACCGCCGGGACGCTGTTCCTGGACGAGATCGAGAGCATCTCGCTCAACATGCAGCTGAAGCTGCTCCGCGTGCTCGAGGAGCGCGAGGTCGAGAAGCTCGGCTCGAACCGCCGCATCAAGGTCAACATGCGCATCATCACCGCCACCAACATGGAGCTGGCGCAGGCGGTGGCCGAGGGGCGGATGCGCGAGGACTTCTACTACCGCATCAACGTGGTGCCGATACGCATCCCGCCGCTGCGCGAGCGCATCGAGGATATCCCGCTCCTGGTCGGCGAGTTCCTGCGCAACAGCGAGATGGCGCGCGAGAAGGGCATCAACCGGGTCTCCAACAAGGCGCTCTCGCAGCTCATGAGCTACTCCTGGCCGGGCAACGTGCGCGAGCTCGGCAACGTGATCGAGCGGGCGATCCTGCGCACCAGCGGCGCCGTCATCCGCGAGGTCGACCTCCCCGGCCACAGCGGCGTCGGCAAGGAAGCGGCGAACGGCAACGGCCGCCACACCAATTACGACTACGAGGTGCCGCTCAAGGAGTACCTGCGGCGCGCGGAAAGGGACTACCTCGCGCGCGTGCTGCGCAAGTATCGCGGCGGCATCAATCTCTCCGCCAAGCACGCCCTGGTCGACGCGGCGACGCTGCACCGCAAGATGAAGCTCCACGGGCTGCGCCGCGAGGAGTACCGGCTGCGCGGCAAGGTCGAAGGGCCCGAAGCGCTGGCGAGCGGCAGCTGAGCGTCCCGCGCGCAGGCGCGCGGAGCTCGACATGAAGCGGCGGCTCCTGGATCTCCTCCGCTGCCCGCGCTGCCACGGCACGTTCTACCTCGAGGCCTTCGCCGAGGTGCCGCTGCGCGACGCGCCGGCGGATCCGGCCTACGCGAGCGAGATCGAGGAGGGGGCGCTCGCCTGCGTGGGGTGCGGGGCGCGCTTCCCGATCATCGCCGGCGTGCCGCGGCTGATCGGCCCGGCGCT
>DASWDS010000201.1:0-17107 GCA_036395165.1 Anaeromyxobacteraceae bacterium
CCTCCGCCGACGACCGTCCAGGTGCTGCGGGGCACGCGCACCTCTCGACGACCATGCGGTACATGCCGTGAAGGGCGCGAAGGAGGGCGGCGATCGCCCTGGCGAACGCGCCCCTCCGCCCGCCTCCACGGAGCGGGCGGCGACCACTGCAAGCCGAGCGCGAGTGGCTCACGCCCGCCGAGGTCGCCTCGAAGCGCCAGGTGAGCCGTGCGACCGTGTACGCGCTCATCGCGCGCGGCGGGCGCTCGCTTCGCGTCCACGTCGGGCTCCTGGCCGCGTTCCTGTCCCGGTGATCGCCGCGACCCTTTGAGCCAGCGGCATGGGCGCTCCTGGCGCTGTAACGCGCGATGGGCGCGGACGACTGAAGGGTGTCGCTCGATGCGACCAGGCGGGCGCTCTCGCTCACTAGCCTGTCCACGATCACCACGCGAAAGAGGATCCCGATGCCCCGCTTCTCATTCCTGTTCTTGATGGCCGGCCTTGCCGTCACCTCGGCGAGTGCCGACGAGATGAGCGCCAACAAGTCCGCGAAGACCATTTTCACCGTCCGGATCGAGAACGTCTCGACCACCGACACTCTCCGCTCGGCGACGGGAGCCACGGCACCCGCGCCGCACTCCCCCGGCCTGTGGGTCGTTCACACCCGCAAGCGCGTCGTGTTCGCGGAAGGCAAGCTCGACCGCGGCGTCGGCCTCGAGGCCCAGGCCGAGGACGGCGACCCGTCGCGCCTCGCCGCCTCGATCGAGAAGATTAAGGGCGCCCTGGCAAGCGGCGTGTTCAACACGCCCGTGGGCGACGACAAGCCAGGCCCGGCGCTGCCAGGCAAGGCGTACGAGTTCAGCTTCGCCGCGAGCCCCGGACACCGGCTCACCGTCACCACCATGTTCGGGCAGTCGAACGACCTGTTCTTCGCGCCGGGAGACGACGGCATCGCCCTGTTTGAGAGCGGCGAGCCGATTCGCGGCGACCTCACCGGTCGTTTCCAGCTGTGGGACGCCGGGACCGAGGTGAACGAGGAGCCGGGCTTCGGCCCGAACCAGGCACCGCGCCAGGCTGCGCCGAACACCGGACCCTCGGAGCGCAGCCCGGTGCGGCGCATCCAGGACGTGCACGACGGCTTCGCCTACCCGCGGGTCGAGCAGGTGATCCGCGTGACGATCACGCCTCGCTCGAGCGCGGTGACGGCGAACTGAAGAAGCTACGAGAGCCCAATTCTGCGACGAGTTCGAGGGCTTCAGGTTCCACCCTGGAGCCCTCGACGCTCTTCGTGCCTCCCGGCATGTAACGCCAGCGGGCATACGGAGACTCTGAACACATGGCGCCCCTCGTCCCTGGTTCGGGCCGCCTGGAGCGCGGGCGAGGAAGCGGAGGAGGTCGTGGCCACCGTCGAGGACCACGCGACGACCAGGGTGACGCGCGGCGAGAACGAGGGGCGCACGACGCTCCGAGGATGCGCTCGGTCTCCGGATCGATCAGCACCTTCATGGTGCCGGCCGTCTCGTCGAGCTCGATGGCGCGCGCGACCTGGCCGAAGGGCAGCTTCGCCACCTCGTGCCGGACGCCGCGCGCACGCGCCTCGCGCTCGTTGAGCCCCACGCCGGCCACCTGCGGATCAGTAAAGACACCGTAGGGGACGACGCGTCCGGAGCGCCCGCGGACGGCCCGGCCCTCGAGGACGTCGAGGAGGATGCGATGGTCGTCCCACGACGTGTGCGTGAACTGCGGTCCCGGGACGCGGGGCGTTACAGCGCCGCTTTCGGGGGCTCGCGAGGGTGGCCTGTAACGGGCGCGCCCCGGCGCGTACTCAAGGGGCGAATCGCCGCTCGAACGCTTCCCACAATGCAAGGAGATTCCATGAATACCCGAGTCGAAGCACCCACCCAGTTTCCGGTCAGCCACATCTTCGGCTACACGAGGGCGCGCGCCCTGGAGGTGATCGGCACGCAGGCGCTCCGCTACGGAGTCGTCCTGGTGCTGGTCCTGTTCGGGACGGCCAAGTTCACCGCCGCCGAGGCCGAGGCCATCAAGCCGCTCGTCTCGAACAGCCCGTTCATGGGGTGGCTGTACGGGGTCCTGACCGATCAGGGCGTCTCGCGCCTGATAGGCTCGATCGAGCTCCTGACGGCCGCCCTCATCGCCGCCCGGCCCGCGTCGGCGCGCATCTCCGCCATCGGCAGCACCCTCGCGGTCGGCACGTTCCTCACCACGTTGTCGTTCCTCTTCACCACGCCGGGTGCCCTCGGCGCCACCCACCCCGCGCACGGCTTCCTCCTCAAGGACATCGTCCTCCTCGGAGCCGCGATCGCCATCGGCACGGAGGCGCTCCGCGCTACGGCGGAGGAGTCCGAGTCGCGCGGCGCAGCGTAGCCCCGCTCGGCTCGACTCGTCCGCAGGCAAGGGGTCCCTGGGAGCACCCGGGGACCCCGTTCTTTTTGCCGCGCGGCGACGGCCGGGACCTGTAACGGCGGCTGGCCTCGAACGACCTGTGATGCGAAGGGCGTCGTCCTTCGTCCCCGCGTTCCCCGAGGTCCTGTCATGTCCCATCCGCAGTCGTTCGACGTCATCATCATCGGCACCGGCGCTGGCGGCGGCACCCTGGCGCAGCACCTGGCGCCCTCCGGCAAGCGCATCCTCCTCGTCGAGCGCGGTGACTACGTGCCTCGCGAGAAGGACAACTGGGATTCGCGGTCCGTCAATCTTGAGGGCAAGTATCAGACGAAGGAGGTCTGGAAGGACTCCCAAGGCAAGGACCTCCACCCGCACACGAACTACTGGGTGGGCGGCAACACCAAGTTCTACGGCGCGGCGCTCTTCAGGCTGCGGAAGGAGGACTTCGGCGAGCTCCGGCACCACGGCGGCGTCTCTCCCGCCTGGCCCATCACCTACGAGGAGCTCGAGCCGTACTACACGAGGGCGGAGCGGCTGTATCACGTGCACGGCGAGCGGGGAGAGGATCCCACCGACCCGCCCGCGAGCGCGCCGTTCCCGCATCCGGCCGTGAGCCACGAGCCGCGCCTCCAGCAGCTGAGCGAGGACTTCGCCGGACTCGGCCTCAAGCCGTTCCACACGCCGCTCGGGATCATGCTCGACGAGAAGCGGCCGCACGCGAGTCGCTGCATCCGGTGCAACACGTGCGACGGCTTCCCGTGCCTCGTGCAGGCCAAGTCCGACGCCCAGGTACTCGGAGTCGATCCCGCGCTGCAGCACGAGAACGTGACGCTGCTCACGAACGCTTACGTGGAGCGGCTCGAGACGAGCCCGTCGGGTCGCGAGGTGACCAAGGTCATCGTGAAGCACGGTGGCGAGCGGCTGGAGCTCTCCGCCGCCATCGTCGTCGTGTCGTGCGGCGCCATCAACTCCGCCGCGCTGCTGCTGCGGTCCGCAAACGACGCTCACCCTCAGGGGCTCGCGAACCGCTCAGGCGTGGTGGGCCGCCATTACATGGGGCACGTCAACTCGGTGCTGATGGCCATCTCGCTTTGCCCAAACCCGACCGTCTTCCAGAAGTCGCTCTCGGTGAACGACTTCTACTTCGGATCCGAGGACTTCCCCTACCCGATGGGCCACATCTCCTTCGTCGGCAAGCTCGACGGAGAAGCCTTGAAGGGCGGCGCCCCCCCGCTGGTCCCCGGCTTCACGCTCGATCTCATGGCGCGCCACTCGCTCGACTTCTGGCTCACCTCCGAGGACCTGCCCGACCCGGAGAACCGGGTCACGCTCGACCGCGACGGCAACATCGTCCTCGCCTACAAGCCGAACAACGAGGAGGGCCACAAGCGCCTCGTCGCGAAGCTCCAGCAGCTCATGAAGCGGCAGCGGGCGTGCCCCATCCACGGGAAGGAGTGCCACCAGGGCCTCTTCGCGCGCAGCCTGTACGTCGGCCAGCGCATCCCGCTCGCGGGCGTCGCCCACCAGAACGGCACCATTCGCTTCGGGCGGGATCCGAAGACCTCGGCGCTCGACGTGAGCTGCAAGGCTCACGACGTGGATAATCTCTATGTCGTCGATGCGAGCTTCTTCCCCTCGTCGGGCGCGGTGAACCCTGGTCTCACTATCATGGCCAACGCGCTGCGCGTCGGCGACCACCTGCTCGCACGGATGACCTGAGGAAGCGGCGCCCCTCTCCCCTCCCCTCGCGATCGCGGGGGGAGGGTTTGGTCTTGGTTCAGGCGCCACCCATGGCGAAACGGCCCTCCCCCGCGAGCGCGGGGAAGGGCCGAAGACGGCGCTGGGTTTCCGGGCTGCTGCTCTACTTCTCCGACGGCTTCATGCGGCTGTCGTCGTAATCGACGGACTCGCGCTGCTCACGGGCCGCATCCTGCTTGGCACCGGTGACCTCGCCCGGCTCCATCTTGCTGTCATCGTACTGCACGCTCCGCCCGCTGCTCCTCGCCTGCGCCGCCGTATCGCGCGGACGCATCCTGGACTCGTCATAACCAGACGCTTCTTGACCAGACGCTTCCTGCTGGCGCCGCTGCGCCAGCGAACCCGCATCCGCCGCGAGCGCGCTGCCGCTGGAGAGCGCGGCCGCGAGGAACATGACTCGAGACTTCTTCCACATGGCGATCACCTCGTAACGCACTCCGGAGCACGGCATGTGCACGTGGCGTCTTCCGGTGAGTCGCGCGGCGCGTGGATCCGTTACGCCGCCGCGAGCACGGCTCGGCGTAACGTCGAGCCGGGTCAGCGGACAGCTGCACGAACGCCCCGCACCGCGGGCCATCTCCCGAGGACTCCATGATCCAGCTGTCTCGAAGAATCGTCGCGCTGGCAGTCGTGATGCTGTCGACCCAGGCTCACGCACAGACCGCGGACAAGAAGACCCTCACCCTGGCCGGAGCACAGAAGGTGATCGCCGCGGCGCTCGCCGAGGCACATCGCCTGAACACCACCGGCGTGGTCGCAGTGGTCGACGACGGCGGGAACCTCCTCGCGCTCGACCGGATCGACGGCACGTTCGCCGCCGGCGCTCGCATCAGCACTGGGAAGGCCCGGACCGCGGCGCTCTTCAAGAAGCCCACCCGCGCTTTCGAGGAGATCATCGGCAAGGGACGCACCGCGATGGTGGCCCTCGACGACTTCACGCCGCTCCAGGGCGGGATCCCGCTCACGGTGGAAGGGCAGATCGTCGGCGCCGTCGGCGTGAGCGGCGCCGCGAGCGCGCAGCAGGACGAGGACCTGGCGGTGGCAGCGGCAGCCGCCCTCAGTGCCCTCACCGCCCCTCGCGCCGAGGCCGGGGTGTCCTTCATCCCCCACGAGAAGGTCGCCGCGGCCTTCGTAAAGGGCGCGCCGCTGCTCGAGGTCGAGGGCTACAAGGTCCACGCCAGCCACCGGACGGAGGCCGGCAAGGTCGAGGTCCACACCCGCGAGACGGACATCATCCACGTGCTCAAGGGCCGCGCGACGTTCGTGACGGGCGGTACCATGGTCGGCGGGCAGAACATCGCGCCCGACGAGATCCGCGGCGCGTCCATCGACGGCGGAGAGACGCGCCACATCGGCGAGGGCGACGTCATCGTGGTCCCGAGCGGCGTGCCGCACTGGTTCCGCGAGGTGCCGGGCCCCCTCGACTACTACGTCGTCAAGATCCGGTGAGGAGCGCGCCCATGACCGTGCCCATCCATCCTCTGCGCCTGTTCGCCATCATCTCCCTGCTCCACGCAGCGCCCGCGCTCGCTGCGGCGCGCGCTCCGGCAGACCCGCCGGCAGGACGGCCCGACGCCGTCGTCGACCTCGCTTCCCGGGAAGGCGCGGCGCTCGTCGGCGCGACCTGGAGCTACCGAGATGCGAAGCTCCTCGAGGTCGCGGCGCGCGCACCAGGTTCTGACCTCAAGCCTTCCGGCGCGCCCATCCGCGCCCTCGACATCTCACCGCAGGCGAGCGAGGTGTTCGCGAGCACCGACGGATTCGAGCGGATCGCGCCCGAGGCCCTCGAGCAGAGGCGCGGCAACGGCAAGGTGTCCTTCGGCTGGTACCGCGTCGACCTCACCTTGCCCGAGCGCATCGGCAACGTGCCGGTGGCGGGCTCGACCGTCGCCTTCGAGATCGTCGTCGACGACTATGCCGAGGTTTGGGTCGGTGGGAAGATGCCGCTCGTGCTCGGTCAGACGGGCGGGCCGGTCGTGAAGGGCTTCAACGCTCCCAATCGCGTCGTCGTGACGCGCGACGCCCGGCCCGGGCAGAGCATCCGCCTCGCCGTCTTCGGCATCAACGGGCCGATCTCTGCCAGCCCGAACAACTTCATCTGGGTCCGCTCGGCGACACTCGAGCTCCAACGGGCGCGGACCGAGCCGCGCGGCGAGATGGCCCGCGTCCTGCGTGTCGATCCGGCCCTCGACTCGGTGGTCCCGCCCGGCGCGCGCATCGAGAAGGTCGCCGACGGCTTCCTCTTCACCGAAGGTCCAGTGTGGCACCCCGACGGCTACCTCCTGTTCAGCGACCCCAACGCGAACACCATCTACCGCTGGTCGCCGGAGGGACAGGTGTCGGTTTACCGCGCGAAGAGCGGCTACAAGGGCGTCGACGTGGGCGAGTACGGGCAGCCCGGCTCGAATGGCCTCACGCTCGACGGCGAGGGCCGCCTCACCATCAACGAGCATGGCAACCGGCGCGTGACGCGCCTCGAGAAGAACGGCTCGCTGACAGTCCTCGCCGATCGGTACGAGGGCAAGCGCCTCAACAGCCCCAACGACCTCGTCTATCGTTCGGACGGTGCCCTCTACTTCACCGACCCGCCGTTCGGGCTCCCGAAGGCCTTCGACGATCCGCGCAAGGAACTCCCTGAGAGCGGCGTATTCTGCCTGAAGGACGGGAAGCTGGAACTCGTCTCGACAGATCTCACCGGGCCGAACGGGATCGCTTTCTCCCCCGATGAACGCTTTCTCTACGTCACGAACTGGGACGTCAAGCGCAAGGTCGTGATGCGCTACGAGGTTCGCTCCAAGCGCTGCGAGCTCACGAAGGGCCGCGTGTTCTTCGACATGACGAAGGCTCCCGGCGAAGAGGCCCTCGACGGCATGAAGGTCGACCGGGAAGGACACCTCTTCGTCTCCGGTCCCGGTGGCGTGTGGGTCATCTCGTCCGAGGGAAAGCACCTCGGCACGATCCAGGCGCCCGAGCTTCCCGCCAACCTGGCCTTCGGCGATGACGACGGTCGGACGCTCTACATGACCGCGCGCACGGGCATCTACCGGATGCGCCTGGCACACGAGGGGATCCGTCCGCCGCTGGCGAGCACGTCTCGCTAGGGGATCGAGAGAACCGACGAGCGACTCGCCGCCTTCCGCGAAGAAGCGGCGATGTCGCTCGCTCGGAGGTCGGCCTAGCGCCGGGCCCGAGCCCCGAATGAGCACGGACGCGCCGGCACGTGACGCTTACCCCGCACGGAGCGCCGCTGGAACCGCAGGGAGCATGAGCGTGATCGTCAACCCCGACGACCTGAGCTGCAAGGAACTCGTCGAGCTCGTCACGGACTACGCCGAGGACAGGCTCCCGCCGTCCGTGCGAACGCGGCTCGAGATGCACCTCAGCTATTGCGCACCGTGTCGCGTCTACCTCGCGCAGATGCGCGAGACGGTGAGGCTCGCCGGCCGCCTCTCGGAGGAAACTCTTCCTCCTGGGTCGAAGGAGCAGCTCCTGAGGGCGTTCCGCGGTTGGAAACGCGGGCAGGGAGACGCCGGGTGATCGCGTACAAGTTCCTGTCGCCGGGAGCGGTGGCTCCATTCACGGGCTTCCACTGGCCGGTCCCTGGACCGTCCGGTGCGGGGGCGTGGGTCGAGGCGCCCGACGAGCTCCCGCTCCACGGTATCCACGCCTGCCGTGTGGCCGATCTCGCCTTCTGGCTCGACACGGAACTCTGGCGCACGGAGCTGGCTGACCCGGTCGTCGATGCCCAGCGGCAGATCGTGGGCTCGCGCGGACGGCTCCTGGAGCGCATCTCGGGATGGGACGAGGGGATGGCGCGCACCTTCGCCGAGGCCTGCGCCTGGCGCGCTCGCGACCGAGCGGTCGCGGCGCTGCGGGGGTCGGCACTCGACGCCGAGGCCGACCTGCTCGCTGGAACCTCCGGAATTTCCCGGCTGCGATCCGTCTCGCACGCGCTCGCCGCGCACGGGGGCCTCCCTGCTGCGCTCGCGGGCTACCTGGCCGAGACGATCGACTTCCTCCTGGCCGGGGATTCGGCTTGCTCCGCGTACATCTCGGCGCGGAGCGCCGTGGTCGCCGAGGGAGGTCAGGAGAGCGCTTTTGGGGCCGAGCGCGAGGAGCAGTCCTCCTTGCTGGCAGGGCGCCTCGGACTCTGACCCCGAGGTGGACGCGTAACGCCGCGTGCGAAGGAAGGACTGGAGCCTATGGTGGGCCACTCCGAACCTCTGCTGAGCCCCGAGCTGGAGAGCGGGTCCACCCACAGCGGTTCGGCGTGGTTGCGCGAACGGCCCGGCGACAGCGAGGAAGCGCCGCTGCTCGACGCGCTGCGACACGGGGACGAGTCGGCCTTCTCGCGGCTGGTCGAGCTTCATCACGCCTCGATGATCCGCGTCGCCCGGTTGTACGTCGGCACCCTCGCCGCGGCGGAGGAGGTCGCGCAGGAAGCATGGCTCGGCGTCCTCCAGGGCCTCGCTCGTTTCGAGGGACGCTGCACGCTCAAGGCCTGGATCTTCTCCATCGTCGCGAACTGCGCGAAGAGCCGCGGCGCGCGTGACAAGCGCACCATCCCGCTGTCGTCGCTCGCTCAGGAAGACAACGGCGGCGCCTCGGTCGAGCCCGACCGCTTCCTGGACGACGGCCATCCGCGCTGGCCGGGGCACTGGTCGCAGCCGCCCGAGGCGTGGGACCAGGACGAGCTCGTCTCGCGCGAGACGCTGGACGCCATCGGCTCGGCGATGGAGAAGCTGCCGCCGATGCAGCGGGCCGTCATGACGATGAGGGACGTGGAGGGCCTCGGATCCGACGAGGCGTGTCAGGTCCTGGGCATCTCGGAAGCCAACCAGCGCGTGCTGTTGCACCGCGCTCGCTCGAAGGTGCGCAAGGCCCTGGAGAGCTACATGCACGAGGGCGAGGTGTCACCATGAGCGCGGCCATCGCGAGCGAGCTCACCTGCAAGGAGCTCGTCGAGCTCGTCAGCGATTACTTCGACGATCGGCTGTCTGGCGACGAGAACCGGCGGTTCGAGCTCCACGTCTGCAGCTGCACGGGGTGCCGCGTCTACCTCGCGCAGATGAGGGCGCTCGTGCGCGCGGCGGGTCGCCTTGCCGAGCGCGACCTCCCCGTCGCGGTGCGCGAAGACCTCCTGACGGCGTTCCGCGCATGGAAGAGGGCGTAGGCATGCTCGCGTACAAGTTCCTCTCCGCCGGCGCCGTAGCCCCGTTCACGGGGCGGCCCTGGCCCCTCCCCGGCCCGCGCGCGCCCGGAGCCTGGATCTTCGCGCCCCCGGGCGACCTCGCGCGCTACGGCGTCCACGCCTGCCGCATGGAAGACCTGTCCTACTGGCTCGACGAGGAGCTCTGGCTCGTCGAGCTGGGAGAGCCCATCGTGCCCACGCCCTTCCACGTCGCGGCGGGGCGCGGCCGGCTGCTGCAGCGCATCACCGCCTGGAACGCGGCGAGCGCGCGCGAGTATGCCGCTGCGTGCGCGTGGCGCGCGCGCGACCTCGTGGCCGAGGCCCTGAGCCGTGCAGCGCTCGACGCGGAGGCCTCCGCGCTTCGCGCCTGCATCGACCTCGTCAGCCTGCAGGCGACGGCGACGGCGATCGCCGGAGACGCGGCGCGCGACGAGCCGCGAGGGCTCGTCGCCTACGCGGCTGGCGCGGCGCTGCGCGCACGCCAGGGGCGCTTCCCGGAGGCCTCGCTCCAGTGCGCGCATCTCGGCGCGGCGCTGACGGGCAGCGAGGCAGGCGCCGGGTGCGAGCGAGCCTGGCAGGCGCGCTGGCTCGCACATCGCCTGGAGCTCCGCGAGATCGCGGCGCGATCGGGTGTGGGCGCGTTCCCGGTGTAACGTCCGCGCGCTGCCCCGGACTCCGGGGCATGTCGCGTCTCCTCTCGGCTCTGCTCCTCGTCTTGCTGTCGTTCACCCTCGACGCGTGCGCGCCCGTGGCGCGCGCCGACGACGCTCCCGCCGCTCGTGGCGTCGGCTGCATCGGCCTCACCGTCTCCGATGCCGATCGCGCCTCCGAGTTCTATACGCGCGTCCTCGACTTCCGGCGCGAGCTCGGCACGGAGGTCGCCGGAGAGAGCTGGGAAAGGCTTCAAGGCGTGTTCGGGCTGCGCGCGCGGACCGTGCGCGTCCGCCTGGGGAACGAGTGCCTCGACCTGACCGAGTACCTCGCGCCGCGTGGCCGGCCCGTCCCTGCGGACGCGCGCTCCAACGACCGCTCGTTCCAGCACGTCGCGATCGTGGTCTCGGACATGGACGAGGCGTACCGCCTCCTCCGCAGCTCGCGCGTCGAGCACGCCTCGACCGGGCCGCAGCGCCTGCCCGACTGGAACCCGAATGCCGGCGGCATCCGCGCCTTCTACTTCCGCGATCCCGATCGCCACGTGCTCGAGGTGATCTGGTTCCCCGCCGGCAAGGGCGATCCGCGCTGGCACGCCGCACGCCGCGCCCGGCCGCTCTTCCTCGGCATCGATCACACGGCCATCGTCGTCGGCGACACCGATGCGAGCCTGCGCTTCTGGCGAGATGCCCTCGGCTTCCGCGTCGCCGGGACGAGCGAGAACTGGGGGACGGAACAGGAGCACCTCAACAACGTCTTCGGCGCGCGGCTCCGCATCACGTCGCTGCGTGCACCGGAGGGACCGGGGGTCGAGCTGCTCGAGTACCTCGCCCCGCGCGACGGCCGGCCGCTCCCGACCGACGAGCGCGCGAACGATCTCTCCCACTGGCAGACGACCGTGCGCGTTGCCGATCTCGAGGCGGCGGCGCGCGCCGCCCGCGGCTCGGGCCTCGGCTGGATCTCGCCCGGGCCGATCTCCGTCGCCGAGCAGCAGCTCGGTTTCTCCCGCGCGCTCCTGGCGCGCGATCCCGATGGCCACGTGGTGCAGCTCAGCGTGGCAGTGACGAACGAGGCAAGGAGCACGCGATGACAAGGGAAGAGCAGAGGCTGACGGAGGCGCGGGAGCGCAAGGTCCACTGGAAGCGCTGGGGCCCGTACCTTTCCGAGCGTGCCTGGGGCACGGTCCGGGAGGACTACAGCGAGTACGGCACGGCATGGGAGTACCTGCCCCACGATCACGCGCGCTCGCGCGCCTACCGCTGGAACGAGGACGGCATCGCCGGCATCAGCGACCGGCACCAGATCCTCTGCTTCTCGGTGGCCCTCTGGAACCACCGCGACCCGATCCTCAAGGAGCGCCTGTTCGGGCTCACCGGCAGCGAGGGCAACCACGGCGAGGATGTGAAGGAGCTCTACTACTACCTCGACTCGACGCCGACCCACTCGTACATGCGGATGCTCTACAAGTATCCGCAGGCCGAGTTCCCGTACCAGCAGCTCCTCGACGAGAACCGGGGCCGCGGGCGTGCCGGCCGTGAATACGAGCTCGTCGACACCGGCGTGTTCGAGGGCGGCCGCTACTTCGACGTGTTCGTCGAGTATGCGAAGGCAGGCCCGGAAGACATCCTGGTCCGGATCGAGGTCGCGAACCGGGGACCCGATCGCGCCGAGCTGGACGTGCTCCCCACCCTGTGGTTCCGCAACACCTGGAGCTGGAGCCAGGGCGCGACGCGCCCCTCGCTGCGCGCGGCGAGCCCTGCGCCGGCCGATGGCGCAGGTGTATCGACGCGCCATCCGACGGAGGGCAGCCTCTTCCTCGGATGCGAGGGCGCCCGCGAGCTGCTCTTCACCGACAACGACTCGAACATCTCGAGACTGCACGGGGTCGCCAACGGTACGCACCACGTGAAAGACGCGTTCCACGCATACGTCGTCGGCGGCGACGCGACGGCGGTGAATCCCGACCAGGTCGGCACGAAGGCCGCGGCGCGCTATCGCCTCGCCCTGGCGCCCGGAGAGACCCAGGTGATCCGCGTCCGCCTGCGGCGCGACGGCCCCGCCGACGAGACCGCCATCGGACGTGACTTCGACGCTGTCTTCGCGGCGCGCAAGGCCGAGGCCGACGCGTACTACGAGACCGTGATCCCGCCCCGGCTCTCCGCCGACGCGAAGAACGTGATGCGCCAGGCGCTCGCCGGGATGCTGTGGTCGAAGCAGTACTACCACTACGTCGTCCGCGACTGGCTCGCGGGCGATCCCGCGCAGCCGCAGCCGCCGCCGTCGCGCCAGCGCGGGCGCAACGCCGACTGGGGGCACGTCCACAACGCCGACGTGCTCTCGATGCCGGACAAGTGGGAGTACCCCTGGTACGCGGCGTGGGACCTCGCGTTCCACTGCATCCCCCTCGCGCTCGTCGACTCCGACTTCGCGAAGGAGCAGCTCCTGCTCCTGCTGCGCGAGTGGTACATGCACCCGAACGGTCAGATCCCCGCCTACGAGTGGGCCTTCGGCGACGTGAACCCGCCCGTCTTCGCCTGGGCCGCCTGGCGCGTCTACAAGATCGAGAAGAAGCGCCGTGGCCAGGGCGACCGGCCGTTCCTGAAGAAGGTCTTCCACAAGCTGATGCTGAACTTCACCTGGTGGGTGAACCGCAAGGACGCGGAGGGGCGCAACGTCTTCCAGGGCGGCTTCCTGGGTCTCGACAACATCGGCGTCTTCGACCGCAGCGCCCCGCTGCCGACTGGCGGCCACATCGAGCAGTCGGACGGCACGAGCTGGATGGCGATGTATTGCCTCAACATGCTCACTATCGCCCTCGAGCTCGCCTGCAGCGAGCCAGAGTACGAGGACGTCGCGTCGAAGTTCTGGGAGCACTTCGTCCACATCGCGCGCGCCATGAACACGATGGGCCTGTGGAACGAGGAGGATGGCTTCTTCTACGACGTCCTCCACCTCCCCGACGGGAAGAAGAACCCGATGAAGGTGCGGTCGCTCGTCGGGCTCATTCCGCTCTTCGCGGTGGAGTCCTTCGACCCCGAGCTGCTGGCGAAGTTCCCTGCCTTCCAGCGCCGGATGAACTGGTTCATCGACAACCGGCCCGACCTCACCGCCGGGGTCGCCTGCATGCGCACGCCCGGCGTGGAGGGTCGCCGCTTCTTCTCTGTGGTCGCGCCCGACAAGCTACGCCGCATCCTGCAGGTGATGCTGGACGAGAAGGAGTTCCTCTCACCGTATGGCATCCGGTCCATCTCGCAGATCCACCGCGAGCGGCCGTTCCGCCTGCACGTGAACGGGATGGCCCACGAGGTCGCCTACGAGCCAGCCGAGTCGTCGAGCGGCCTCTTCGGCGGCAACTCCAACTGGCGCGGGCCCATCTGGTTCCCGGTCAACTACCTCCTCATCGAGTCGATCCAGAAGTTCCACCACTACCTGGGCAAGGACTTCCAGGTGGAGCTGCCCGCCGGCTCGGGCAAGCTGGCCTCTCTGGACGAGGTGGCCGCTGAGCTGTCGCGGCGCCTCACCCGCACGTTCCTGCGGGACGGCGAGGGCCGCCGCCCCTGCCATGGGCGCGACCCGCGCTACCGGGACGACCCGCACTTCAAGGAGCTGCTCCTCTTCCACGAGTACTTCCACGGCGACGACGGCTCGGGCGTGGGCGCGAGCCACCAGACGGGCTGGACCGGGCTCGTGGCGAAGCTCATCCAGCAGAGCGGCGAGTAACGGATCCGCGCAGCGGCACACTCACAGAACAGGAGCTCCCAAGCCATGAAAGCCATCGCCGTCATCCCGGGGAAGAAGAACAGCGTTCATCTGACCGAGCTCGCGAAACCGAACCTCTCGGACGTCCCGAACGGTCGCGGCGTGCTCGTGCGCGTCCTGCGCGTCGGCGTGGATGGCACCGACCGCGAGATCAACGATGCCGAGTACGGGGCGCCGCCCACCGCGAGCGACTTCCTCGTCCTCGGCCACGAGGGCTTCGGTCGCGTCGAGGCGGTGGGGCCGAAGGTCACGGAGCTCAGGCCAGGCGACTACGTGGTCGCGACGGTGCGACGCCCTGGGAGGAGCCTCTACGACCTCATCGGCACGCAGGACATGACCACCGACGACACGTACATGGAGCGCGGCATCAACCTGCTCCACGGCTTTCTCACCGAGTACTACGTCGACGACGCCGACCACATCGTGCCGGTGCCGAAGGGCGCGGCCGAGGTGGGCGTCCTGCTCGAGCCCCTCACGGTCGTGGAGAAGGGCATCGCTCAGGCGTACGAGATCCAGCGACGCCTGCGCGTGTGGAAGCCGCGGCGCGCCGCGGTGGTCGGAACGGGGACGATCGGGCTCCTCGCCACGCTCGTGCTCCGGCTGCGCGGGCTCGACGTGGTCGCGTTCGGCAAGACGCCGAAGCCGTACCGGAACGCTTCGCTCCTCGAGGCGATCGGCGCGCGCTACGTGACCACGTCGGACTTTTCCGTCGCCGCAGGCGCCAAAGAGTTCGGCGCCTTCGACCTCATCCTGGAAGGATCGGGCTTCTCGCCGCTCGTCTTCGACGCCATGCAGGGGCTCGCCAAGAACGGCGTGCTCGTCCTCACCAGCGTCACCGGGGGCGACCGCAAGGTCGAGGTCCCGGCGGACGAGCTCAACCTCGACTTCGTGCTCGGGAACCGCGTCATGGTGGGCAGCGTCAACGCCGGCCGCGAGTACTTCGAGTCGGGCGTGCGCGACATGGCCCACGCCGAGTCCGCCTACCCAGGCTGGCTCGCGAGCCTCCTCACGCATCCAGTCCAGGGGCTCGAGCGCTACGAGGAGCTCTTCGCGAAGCTCGCGAACCCCGATGGCGCCATCAAGATCTTCTGCGAGGTCGCGCCGCTGTGAGCCGCACGAGCCCAATCCGGATCGCCGGCGAGGTCTGCCGGGATCACGCGCGCTCGTCGCGCCTCGAGTGGCTCGAGACGAACGGGACGGGCGGCTTCGCCATGGGTACCGTCGCCGGCACCAACACCCGCCGTTACCACGGCCTGCTCGTCGCACCGCTCCGCCCGCCGGGCGAGCGTCACGTGCTCCTCGCGAAGATCGAGGAGAGCGTCTTCGCGAACGACGTGGAGGTCGCGCTCGCGACGAACCAGTATCCCGGAGCGCTCCACCCCGAGGGTCATCGCCATCTGACCGGCTTCCGCCTCGACCCGTTCCCGACGTGGACGTTGGAGGTGAACGGTGTCGAGCTCGAGAAGCGGCTCTTCCTCGTCCACGGCGAACAGGCCGTCGTCGTCCGCTACCGGACCACTCGCCCCGTCCACCTGCGCCTGCGCCCATTTCTCGCGTTCCGCGACTACCACGCGCTCGCGAAGGAGAACGGCTCCCTCGACCCGAGCGTCCGCGAGTCGGCGGGCGCGTCGGGCGGCGTCCGCACGCTGGCGGTTCGACCCTACACCGGACTACCCGAGCTGCGCTTCCACCACTCGGGCGGAGCCTTCGTCAACGACGGCGCGTGGCACCGCGACACGGAGTACCTGGAGGAGCTCGATCGTGGCCTCGACTTCCGCGAGGACCTCTGGCGCATGGGCACGATCGAGATGGACGTCGACCCCGGCGTCGACGCGTTCGTCGTCGCCACGACGGGGCCCTGGTCGCCGCTCGATGGCGCGGCCGTGGACCGCATGGAGCAGGCGGAGCGCACGCGCAGGACTCCGCGCTCGCGCGACGTGTTCACCGCGCGCCTCGATGCCGCCGCCGAGCAGTTCCTCGTCGAGCGAGTGGACGGCACGCCCACCGTGATCGCGGGCTACCCGTGGTTCACGGACTGGGGCCGCGACACGATGATCGCGCTCCCCGGCCTCCTCCTGGCACGCGGCCGCTCCGACGCCGCGCGGCAGGTCATCCGCGCTTTCCTCGCGCACGCGCGGCGCGGCCTCATCCCGAACCGCTTCCCCGACCGCGGGGAGGTCCCCGAGTACAACACCGTCGACGCGACGCTGTGGCTCTTTCAGGCCGTGCACGCGTACCTCGCCGCGGGCGGCGACCCTGGCCTCGCGCTGGATGTCTATCCCAAGGCGCGGGACATCCTGCGCTTCCATCGCGAGGGCACCGAGCACGGCATCCGCGTCGATCCCGAGGACGGCCTGCTCGTCGCCGGTGACGCCGGGGCTCAGCTCACGTGGATGGACGCGAAGGTGGGCGACTGGGTCGTGACGCCGCGCCACGGCAAGCCCGTCGAGGTGAACGCGCTCTGGTACAACGCGCACCGGCTCGCGGCGGGCTGGGCGCGGAGGGCGGGCGACCACGCCGGGGCGGGCGAGCTCGAACGCGAAGCGGCGCGCATCGCACGCAGCTTCGAGCAGCGCTTCTGGGATCCGGTCGCGGGCCGCCTCTTCGACGTGGTCCTGCCGGAAGGCCCCGACCACCGGATGCGCCCGAACCAGCTCTTCGCCGTGAGCCTTCCCTTCCCTCTCCTCGACGGGCCGCGACAGCAGGCGGTGGTCCGGGCCGTGGAGCGGTCGCTGCTCACTCCCGTCGGCCTGCGCACCCTCGCTCCCGACGAGCGCGACTACCAGCCGCGCTACGGCGGCGGTCCGCGGGAGCGCGACGGCGCGTATCACCAGGGCCTCGTCTGGCCGTGGCTCCTCGGCCCGTTCATCCGCGCCTATCTCAATGCCTTCGGCCGTACGCCGGCGACACGGGCGTACTGCCGGTCGTTGCTGGCCGGTCTGGAGGGCCACCTCGCGAAAGAGGGATGCCTCGGGAACATCTCGGAGATCCTCGAGCCCGAGCCTCCCTATCGGCCCGTCGGAGCGCCGGCACAGGCGTGGAGCGTCGCGGAGATCCTGCACGTGCTCGAGACGGAGCTGCGCACGCCGGCAACGGCGACCTCGACCGGGACGTCGACTTCGATCGCGACGAGTCAGGTGCTGCCGTGACCGCCGCCCTGCGCGCCCACTGGCCCGAATACGTGATCGAGGCGGCCGGCCTCGCGGCCTTCATGATCTCAGCCTGCGCCTTCGGCGTCTTGATCTTCCACCCCGACTCGCCGGCGTATGCGGCGCTCGGGACCGACCTCGCTCGCCGCGCGGTCATGGGCGTCGCCATGGGCGCCACCGCAATCGCGATCATCTACTCGCCGTGGGGGCG
>DASWDS010000202.1:0-5457 GCA_036395165.1 Anaeromyxobacteraceae bacterium
GGCGCCCACGTGGGCAACTTCGTCGAGCTGAAGAAGACGCGGCTCGGCAAGGGCGCCAAGGCGAACCACCTCACCTACCTGGGCGACGCCGTGATCGGAGCCGGCACGAACGTCGGCTGCGGGACGGTGACGTGCAACTACGACGGGGAGTCGAAGCACCCGACGGTCATCGGCGAGCGCGCGTTCGTGGGCTCGGACTCCATCCTGGTCGCGCCCATCACCATCGGCGACGGCGCCTACATCGCGGCGGGGTCGACCCTCACCGAGGACGTCCCCGCCGGCGCGCTCGCGCTCGGCCGCGCTCGGCAGGTCAACAAGGAGGGCTGGGCCGCGGCGCGCGCTGCGCAGAAGAACGGGAAGGCCGAGAAGGGACGGGCGAGCCCCCGCAGGGCGACCCGGCGCGTGGCGGGGTAACCCGCGCGGTCGCACGCCCGCCGCGGGCTGGGCCGCCGCGCCGGGCTCGTGCTAGAAAATCGTGCATGTGCGGAATCGTTGGCTACGTCGGCCCGAGGCCCTGCGTCGAGATCATCGTCTCGGGCCTGAAGAAGCTCGAGTACCGCGGCTACGACTCGGCGGGCGTGGCGGTCGTCGCGGGCACCGGCCTCGCCGTCGCGCGCTCGAAGGGCAAGCTCAAGAACCTCGTGGCGCTCCTCGCGGAGAAGCCGCTCGTCGGGTGCACCGGCATCGGCCACACCCGCTGGGCCACCCATGGCAAGCCCTCGGACGAGAACGCGCACCCGCACGCTTACGGCGGCGTCGCGGTGGTCCACAACGGCATCATCGAGAACCACCTCGAGCTCAAGGCCTCGCTGGGCGCGAAGGGCCACCGCTTCGCGAGCGAGACGGACACCGAGATCTTCGCCCACCTCATCGCGGACGCGCTCGAAGCCGGCGCCAAGGACCTCGCCGCCGCCGTGCGCGCGGCGCTCACGCACGTGAACGGCACCTACGCCATCGCGGTCGTCTCGGCGAAGCGGCCCGACGAGATCGTGGCCGCGAAGAACGCGAGCCCGCTCGTGGTGGGCTTCGGGAAGGGCGAGAGCTTCCTCGCCTCCGACGTGCCGGCCATCCTCGAGCACACGCGCGACGTCGTGTACCTCGAGGAGGGCGAGCTGGCGCTGCTCACGCCGGGCGGCATCCGCATCGAGGGCAGCGACGGCGAGCCGCTCCAGAAGAAGCCGCGGCGGATCGAGTGGAGCGCGGTGGCCGCCGAGAAGGACGGCCACAAGCACTTCATGCACAAGGAGATCTTCGAGCAGCCGCGGGCCGTCGCGGACACCATCCGCGGGCGCATGTCGCTCGAGCAGGGCGACGTGACGCTCGACGGGCTCGAGCTCACCGAGGAGTACGTGCGCGGGCTCGAGCGGCTCGTCATCGTGGCGTGCGGCACGAGCTGGCATGCGGGCTGCTCCGGCGCCCAGATGGTCGAGGCGCTGGCGCGGCTCCCGACCGAGGTGGAGCTGGCGAGCGAGTTCCGCTACTCGGACCCGATCGTCGGCCCCCGGACGCTCGTCGTCGCCATCTCGCAGTCCGGCGAGACCGCCGACACCCTCGCCGCGGTGAAGGAGGCGAAGCGCCGCGGCGCGCCGTGCATCTCGATCTGCAACGTGGTGGGCTCCGCCATCGCGCGCGAGTGCATGGAGGCAGCCGGCTCCGCCGGGAGCCGGGCAGGAGCCGAAGGCGGAGGCATCCCCAAGGGCACGCTCTACACGCACGCCGGCCCGGAGATCGGCGTCGCCTCGACGAAGGCGTTCACGACGCAGCTCGCCGCGCTGTTCCTCCTCGCGGTGAAGCTGGGCCGGCTGCGCGGGGCGCTCTCGGCCGAGGCGGCGCGCGGCCACCTCGAGGCGCTCCGGCAGGTGCCGCTCTGGATGGAACAGGTGATCCGCCAGGAGCCGTCGGTCATGCCGGTCGCGAAACGGTGCGCCCAGGCGCGCGACGTGCTCTTCCTCGGGCGCGGGGCGCAGTTCCCGGTCGCGCTCGAGGGCGCCCTCAAGCTGAAGGAGATCTCGTACATCCACGCGGAGGGCTATGCCGCGGGCGAGATGAAGCACGGCCCCATCGCGCTCATCGACGAGACGATGCCGGTCGTCGTACTCGCGACGAAGGAGCCCGCCTACGAGAAGACGCTCGGGAACATGGAGGAGGTGCGCGCCCGCGGCGGCCAGGTGTACGCCGTCGTATCGGAGGGCGACACGCTCGCCGCGAGCCTGGCGGTGGTCGCCCTCACCGTCCCGCAGTGCCCGCCGCTCCTCGGGCCGCTCCTCTCCATCCTGCCGCTCCAGCTCCTCGCCTACCATGTCGCCGATCTGAAGGGGACGGACGTGGACCAGCCTAGGAATCTGGCGAAGAGCGTGACCGTCGAGTGACTGGGGGGCGCTGCAGGCGCCCCCCAGCTCGAATGCCCGAGCCGCTCGCTCGCGCCGCGCGCGTGGCATGATGACGCCGTGAACCTCCGCCTCTTCGTCGCGATCGAGCCGCCCGATCTCGTGCGGCGCCGCCTCGCCGCGCTGCAGACCGAGCTGAAGCGCGCCTCGGGGGCCGCCGACGTGCGGTGGGTCGCCGTCGAGAACGTTCACCTCACCCTCCAGTTCCTCGGCGCGGTGCCGGAGGAGCGCGTTCCGGCCGTGAAGGAGGCCGTCGCCGCTGCCGCGGAGAGGACGCGCCCGCTCCACCTCGAGCTGCACGGGACGGGCGGCTTCCCGAGCGCGCGGCGCGCTCGCGTGGTGTGGGCCGGCGTCGCCGGCGACGTCGCGCCGCTCGCGGAGCTCGTCGCCGAGCTCGGGCGGCGCCTCGCCCCGCTCGGGTTCACGCCGGAGGAGCGCGCGTTCAGCCCGCACCTCACGCTCGGACGAGCGCGCGATCCGCGCGGCGCCGCAGGGCTCGCGGCGGCGCTGGCGCAGGCGGCGAGCGCGCCCCCCGCGCCCTGGCGCGCGAGCGAGATCGTCCTCTTCCAGTCGCACCTCTCGCCGAAGGGCCCGCGCTACGAGGCGCTGGCACGGACGCCGTTCGGAGGCGCCGCGGTCTGAATTCAGGGAGGCCTACGCCGGACCCTGCGCCGCCGCCCCCATCCCGAGGTCCTCGGGCTCGAGCATGACCTCGTCCACGTAGCACCATCCCCACGTCTCCTGCGGCTGCGCCGAGCGCATGATGGCGTGCTGCGTCGCCCGGTAGTGCTTCGTCGCATGCTTGTTCTTCGACGAGTCGCAGCAGCCGACGTGCCCGCAGGTCATGCACATCCGGAGCTCGACCCAGCGGTCGCCCGACGCGAGGCATTCCTCGCAACCCTGCGTGCGAGCGCTCACCGGCCTGATCTGATCGAGGTGGGTGCAGGTCTTCTTCGCCATGTCTCGCCTCCGGCTCATGCATGCCCCCCCGCGGGCCTCGGCGCAGCACCCGGCGAGGGACGCAGGCGCAGCGACGGCTCGGACGGGCAAGGTCATCGCCGCGCCGCACGCGCGTGCGCCGGAAGGTTGACATGTGCTCGCGCGTTCAGTATTCGTCCGTTCAGGTTCTCGGCCGTGCGCTGTCAGGGGCGGCTGCTACAGAGGTGGCACCACGCGGAGAACGGCGCGCGATCACGCGCCGCAGGGAGAGACCAGGATGCCCGTCGGACCGGAGAAGGAAAAGGCGATCGAGCTGGCCATCTCGTCGATCGAGAAGGCCTTCGGCAAGGGGTCGATCATGCGCCTCGGAAACGAGGAGGCGCTGGTCAAGGACGTGCAGGCCGTCTCGACCGGCTCGATCTCGCTCGACATCGCGCTCGGCGTCGGCGGGTTGCCGCGCGGCCGCATCATCGAGATCTACGGGCCCGAGTCGTCGGGCAAGACCACCCTCGCCCTGCACGCCGTCGCCGAGGCGCAGAGGGCGGGCGGCATCTGCGCCTTCGTCGACGCGGAGCACGCGCTCGACGTCGGCTATGCGCGCAAGCTCGGCGTCCGCACCGACGACCTCCTCATCTCGCAGCCCGACACCGGCGAGCAGGCGCTCGAGATCACGGAGACCCTGGTGCGCTCCGGCGCGGTCGACGTGCTCGTCGTCGACTCGGTCGCGGCCCTCGTCCCGCGCGCCGAGCTCGAGGGCGAGATGGGCGACGCGCACATGGGCGTGCAGGCTCGGCTCATGAGCCAGGCCCTGCGCAAGCTCACCGGCACGATCTCCAAGTCGCAGACCATCGTCATCTTCATCAACCAGATCCGCATGAAGATCGGGGTCATGTTCGGCAATCCCGAGACGACCACCGGCGGCAACGCGCTCAAGTTCTACGCGACGCAGCGGCTCGACATTCGCCGCATCGGCGCCATCAAGGACGGCGAGCAGGTCATCGGCAACCGCACCCGCGTCAAGGTGGTGAAGAACAAGGTCGCGCCTCCCTTCAAGGAGGTGGAGTTCGACATCATGTACGGCCACGGCATCAGCCGCGAGGGCGACGTCCTCGACCTCGCGTCCAACGAGAACATCGTCGAGAAGAGCGGCGCCTGGTACAGCTTCGGGGGCGAGCGGATCGGCCAGGGTCGCGAGCAGGCGAAGTCCTTCCTGCGCGATCACCCCGAGGCGGAGGCGCAGATCGAGGCGAAGCTGTTCGAGCGCTTCGGGATCCAGCGCGGCGCGGCGGCGGCGCCCGCTCCGGAGGAGGAGGCGCCGGAGGAGAAGAAGCCGCGCGTGAAGGCGGTGAAGTGATCGCGCGCGGGGCTCTCCCGGAAGCGGGAGAGGCCCCAGGCCAAGGCGGCGGGACACCGAACGCCCGCGCAGGTTAGACTCCGCCCCCCGTGTCCGTCGACATCGAGAAGAAGACCTGGCTGGCCGATCTGGTCGAGGCCTCCCTGCAGGGTTACGACCCCGCCGCCGCGCTCCTGCGGCTCCCTCCCGAGCTGCGCGGCGCCGATCCCGACGGTCCCTCGCTCGAGGCGCGCGCGCGCACGCTCCTCGTCCGCTCCTTACGGCGAAAGCTGATCGAGCCCGCGACCTCGAGCCGCGAGGACGCCCTCCTCGGGCCGGTCGAAGGGCACGTGGCGCTCGTCCTCGACATCGCGCTCGTCCACGGCGCCCCATTCGACGTGGAGCGCCGGCGCGCCGAGCTGGCCGCCTTCTTCGCCGCGCTGATGGGCGCCATGGACCTCGCCCGCGCGGCGGCGCCCGGCCGCGCCGGAAACGGCGTCCCCGTCGCGGTGAAGAAGGCGCTCGTCCGCGCCGGCGCCGAGCTCAAGACGCGCGGGCAGCTCCCCGGGGATCCCAAGGACGGGCTGCCGCTCCGCGCGGGCGTCCTCTGCATCCAGCGGCGGCACCTCGCGCGCCTCGCCATCTCCTTCTACTCGGGCGACCACCTCGACCTCACGCAGGCGCGCAAGCTCCTCGACCACGCCAACACGGACGCCGTGCTGCTCGTGGAGGCGCTCGCCGCCATCGCCGCCGCGCCCGCCTCGCTCGACGCGCACCGCCGCCGCGTCGCCCTGGCTC
>DASWDS010000203.1:0-17998 GCA_036395165.1 Anaeromyxobacteraceae bacterium
CGAGCAGCACCGCGCCGGCCGCCTCGAGGCGCTCCACGACCGCCGCGTCATAGGGCGGGACGAAGCCCTCGAGGATGCGGGACCCTGCCGTCGTCGCGACGCCCTTCGTGAGGAAGATGTCCTTGAGCGCGATGGGGACGCCGTCGAGGGCCCCCAGGCGCGCGCCCCTGGCCGCGCGCGCGTCGGCGGCCTCCGCCTGCGCCCGCGCCCGCTCCGCCGTGACGGTGAGGAACGCGCCCACCCTCGTGTCGGTCGCGGTGATGCGCCCGAGCGCGGCATCCGTGACCTCGCGCGAGGAGACGCGCTTCGCGTCGAGCGCGCCGGCGAGGTCGACGAGGGAGAGGTCGAGGAGGTCCCGCGCGGTCGTGCTCACTCGATGATCCTGGGGACCTTGAAGCACGTGCCCTCGCGCGCCGGAGCGTTGGCGAGCGCCTCCTCGGGTTGGAGGCTCGGGCGCACCACGTCGTCCCGCAGCGGCGGCACGTCGCCGGCCGCGAGCGCGTGCGTCATCGGCTCGACGCCCGAGACGTCGAGCTCCTTCAGCTGCTCGACGTACTCCAGGATCGCCGACAGCTGCCCCTGGAAGACCTGCTCCTCCTCGGCGGACAGCTTCAGGCGGGCCAGGGCGGCGATGCGCCGCACCTCGTCGAGGGAGAGCAGCGGCATCGCTACTTCACCGGGCGCTGCGTCTCGTCCTTGAACCAGTTGAGGATGGCCGCCATGATCCCCTTCTGCTGCGGCTGCGCGATGACGTCGATCTCGCCCTTGTCGAGGAAGATGCCGCCGCACGAGAAGCACGCGTCGACGTCGATCTTCCCGTAGTGGATCTCCTGCATCTTCATGCCGCACTTCGGGCAGTGCATGTAGTGCAGGTCCCTCAGCGCCTTCTGCTGCTCCGTCGCGACGAGCTTCTTCTGCTCCAGCGCGATCCGCCGCTTCTTCTCGGCGTCCTCCCGGACGAAGTACTCGTCCTCCGTGCTGGAGGGCTTCGGAACTCCCTTCTCGGTCATTATCACTCCTTGAGCGCCTGGATCGCGTTCCGGGCGGCCACCGCGTCTTCCCCCTCGGGGTGGGCGGCCAGGTACTTCTGGTAGTACGTCACGGCTTCGGCTCTACGCCCTTCATAACGGTACGTCTCGGCGAGGCCCATGAGAGCGTCCGCGTGCTGCGCAGCGCTGTCGAGCGCGGCCTGGAAGCTCGCCTCGGCCGGCGCGTACTGCGACAGCTCCAAGTAGCACAGGCCCCGCCCCGCGAGCGCGTCGGCGTTCTCGGGCTCGAGCTCGAGGGCGCGCCCGTAGACGTCGAGCGCCTCGGTGGCCTTGCCGCGGTCGCGGAGCCGCTGTGCGTCGGCGAGGAGGCCCTTCAGGCCGCGCGGCTTCCTCGGCTCGGCGGGCTTCTCGGGCGGCGGGGCGGGCTTCGCGGCGGCGACCTTCGGCTGCTCGGTCGGCGTCGCGGCGGGCGCGGGCGTTGCGGCGGCCGGCGGCGGGGCGGGCTGCGGCGCCGCGGCCTGGGGCGAGGTCGAATTCGGGCTCGAGCTCGCGGTCGAGCCGGAGGTCGCGGCCGGCGCGGCGGGCGAGGGCGCCGGGGCCACCGTCGCGCTCGCGGGTGGCGGCTCGGGCGGCTTCGCCGGCACCTCGGTCGTCACGGGGATCTGGGCGGGCACCGGGGCGGCGGCGACCTGCGGGTGTGGCTTCGCGCCCTCGAGGCCGAACCAGGCTGGGTTCGCGAGGAAGACCACGAGACCGGTGGCGACGAAGAGCCCGAGGACGACGGCGATCGGGGCGAAGTGCGAACGCTTGACGGCGCGCCGCTCGCCCCCGTCGCCCGCATCCTCTTCCGGCCTCGAGGGCCGCTCGTCCGGATCGGCGGTCCAGGCGGGCTCGGGAGCGGACTGCCTCCTCGCCGCCGGCGCTTCCCAGCTCTCCGGCGGCACCGGGGGGAGCTCACCCGCCAGCATCGGCCCTTCACCGCCGGCGCCGGGCCCGAACCCAGGTTCGGTCCGCGCGGGCGCAGGCTGATGACCCGGACCCGGAAAGACCGGCCGCGGCTGCGGAAACTCGATCATCGTCGGCTGGGGGACCTTCGGGGCCGTCGCGGCGCCCTGGGCAGGCACGCTCGCGGGCGCCGTCATCGGGCCACGGTCGGCTCGCTCGATCACCGCGAAGAAGGGCTCGAGCTCGGGCAGCTCCGAGAGGCGCCGCCAAGGCTCACCCTGCCGGGACACCTCGTCCTCGCGCGACGCCTTGCGCTCGACCACCCACTTCTGGAGGGTCGAGAGGTCCCTGAATGGGTATACGTCCCCGTTCGGCTTGCGCAGGGTCCAGTCGGGCACTCGCTCCGCGCCGCCGCGGGCGGAAGCCGCCGGGACCGAGGCCGCCGCGCCGCGGTGGATGTCGGCGGTGGCGATGGGCGTCTCGCCGAGCTCGCCCGGCTTGACCGGCACCGTCACGACCAGGGCCTTCCTCTTCACCTTGAACACGTGGCCGCAGTTCGAGCAACGGACCGTCAGGCCGGCCTCGCCGACCTGGTCGTCATCGAACACGTACTGGGTCTTACAGCGCTCGCAGCGGACGTCCATGGGGGGATTCGGGAGGGTAGCCCTCACGGCCAATTCTACGCAAGAACTCGTCATCGCCCGAAAAATTGACCGGTGGACCCCCCCCGATATCCTCCGAGAGCGAGGGGACACCTCTCGCCGAAAAGGAAAGTGTCCCTTCAGCGAGCGCAGGGGCAGCCGGATGAGGCTGCTCCAGAGCGAGCGGGGGGGCTGGGGGGACCAGAGCTCCCCCAGCCGCAGGCTCGGGGGAGCGGTTGGTCCCCCCAGTGGATGGAAGGACCGATGGCCAAGGCGAAGGCAGCGAACAGGAAGACGGGCAAGCCGCCGCGCAGCGGGATGGGCCGCGACATCGCGGCGGTGATCGTGATGGCGGCGGCGCTGGTGCTCGGGCTCTCGCTCGTCACCTTCTCCGCGGCGGACGCGCCGCTCGTCGCGCGCGGGCTCCCGGCCGGGTCGAACCTGGTCGGCCCGGTCGGTCATCGCGTCGCGTCCTCCTTCTACCGCGTGCTCGGCTTCGCGGCGCTGGTGGTCCCCGTGGGGCTCGGCGTGTTCGCCTGGAAGCTCTTCCGCGACGCTCCGCGACGGATCACGGTCGTCGCCTCGGCCGCGCACGCCGTGCTGACCCTCTCGGTCGCCACGCTGGCGCACCTCCTCCTCGCCGCGCGCCAGCTCACGAGCTTCCCGGCCGGCGGCGCCGTCGGCCGAGCGCTCTGCGCGCGGGCCGAGTCGCTCTTCTCGCCGGTCGGGACCGGGCTCATCGTGGGCGCCTGCGCCACGGTGGCGCTCATCGTCGGCGTCGACTTCAAGGTGCGCGACGCGACCGCGCTCCTCTTCCGCGGCGTGGGCGCGATCGCGCGCTTCGTCCGCTCGCGGCTCGGCGACGCGGTGGACCGCCACCGCGAGGCCGTCGCCGAGCTGCGTGCGCAGGACGCCCTCGAGCGCGCCCGCCGCGCCGAGGCCGAGGCGGAGGCGGTCGTCGAGGCGGAGAGCGACGCGGACGAGGCGGAGGGGCGCGCCATGGCCGGCGCGCTCGCGGCGGAGCAGGCGCGCCGCGCCGCCTTCTCCGACGATCCGGCCTGGGTCCAGGATCTCTCCGCGGCGCGCCTCGACGCCGACGCCGACGGCGAGCAGGAGGAGGACGAGCGCCCGCGCCGCAGGAGGAAGCCTGGCGCCGGCCAGCCCGAGCCCGCCTGCGACGCGACCGATCCGAAGCCGTTCGTGGTCGCGCCGCCCGAGCCTTCGCCCGCCACGCTGGGCGACGAGCCGCTCCCGCCGGCGGAGAAGCCCGAGATCGTCCTCTCGCAGGCGATGCTCGAGCGCGGCAAGAAGAAGAAGGAGAAGAAGGAGGCCCCCGCCTTCGCCTTCACGCAGAAGGGCGAGGTGTTCCGGCTCCCCTCCACCGACCTGCTCGACGTGCGGGAGGTGGTGAAGCAGGACGTGGACGAGGGCGGCCTCCAGCGCACGGCCGAGATCATCGTCTCGACGCTGCGCCAGCACGGGATCGACGGCGTCATCAAGCACATCCGCCCCGGGCCGGTGGTGACGCTCTACGAGTTCATCCCGGTCGCCGGCGTGAAGCTCGCGCGCATCGAGAACCTCGACAAGGAGCTGACCATGGCCTTGTCGGCGACGCGCATCCGCATCATCGCGCCCATCCCGGGGAAGGGCGTGGTGGGCATCGAGGTGCCGAACAAGGATCGCGCGACCGTGTTCCTGCGCGACGTGCTCGAGTCCGAGGCGTTCGCGAACGCCGGCGGGCTGCTGCCGCTCGCGCTCGGCAAGAACATCGAGGGCATCCCCTCCTGCGTCGATCTGCAGCGGATGCCGCACCTCCTCATCGCGGGCACGACCGGCTCGGGCAAGTCGGTGGGCCTCAACACGATGATCCTGTCGATGCTGTACCGGCAGACGCCGGACCAGGTCCGCTTCATCATGGTGGACCCGAAGATGACCGAGCTGTCGATCTACGAGGACATCCCGCACCTGCTCCTGCCGGTGGTGACCGACCCCGCGAAGGCCTCGCGCGCGCTGCAGTGGGCGGTGGACGAGATGGAGCGGCGCACCCAGATCCTCGCCGACACCGGCTCGAAGGACCTCAAGAGCTACAACACCAAGGCGGAGAAGCTGCGCGTCGAGGGCCGCACGTTCGGTGAGCCGGCGCTGGACGTGGTCCCGCCGAGGAAGCTCCTCGTCGTCGACGTGACGCTGGGCGAGACCGAGGACGAGGCGTCGGCGCGCCTCGCGCGCGAGGCCGAGCCGAACGGCGCGTCGCTCTCGCCGCCGCCCGGCTTCACGCCGGAGTACGAGGACCCCACGCAGCCGCCGCCCGCCGATCCCATCGAGGCGCGCGAGGAGAAGAAGCTCCCGCAGAAGCTGCCCTACATCGTGGTCATCATCGACGAGCTGGCCGATCTCATGATGACCGCGCCGCGCGAGGTCGAGATCTCGCTCGCCCGCCTGGCGCAGAAGGCGCGCGCGACCGGCATCCACCTCATCGTGGCGACGCAGCGCCCCTCGACCGACGTCGTGACCGGGATGATCAAGAACAACTTCCCGGCCCGCATCAGCTTCCGGCTCGCGTCGCGCCACGACTCCGCCACCATCATCAACGGCCCCGGCGCCGAGTCTCTCCTGGGGGACGGCGACATGCTGGTGATGACGGCGACGCAGCCCGTCACGCGCGTGCAGGGCGCGTTCGTCTCGGAGGGCGAGTGCGAGCGCGTGGTGAAGTTCCTGAAGGAGCAGGGCAAGCCCGTCTTCGACGACTCGATCCTGAAGGCGCGCGATGCCGGCCCCGCCGCGGGCGGCGACGCGGACGAGGACGACCCGGTCTACGACCAGGCCCTCGACCTCATCTCGCGCATGGAGGAGGTGTCCGTCTCGAAGCTCCAGCGCGAGATGCGCCTCGGCTACAACAAGGCCGCCAAGATCATCGAGCGCATGGAGCGCGAGGGGATCGTGGGCCCGCCGAACGGCGTCAAGCCGCGCCAGGTCCTCATCCGGCCGGTGGGCGAGGCGAATCCGTACCCGAACGTGTAGGTGGTCGACCGGAGCGGCGCCGACCACCACCACAGAGAGCCCGGAGCAACGCTGGAGTCACCCCCGCTCCCGGTTGAGACGGTCCCGTGAACGAGCCCGGGCCCGCGCCCGCGCCCGAACTGCCGGGCTCGGGCTCGGACTCGTGCACGGGCTCGGGGCTCGACTGAAACGGGAACCGCGATCAGACCTTGTGCTCCGCGCCCTTCATGAGGCGCTCGATGTTCGCCCGGTGGCGGAGCACGATCACGAGCGCCACCACGAGCCCCGCCCACGGCACCGGGCTCGACCACCCGGCGCTCCCTTGGGCCAGGATCACCTGCACGAACGTGCCGATCGCGCACACCGCCGTCCCCGCGAGCGATCCGACGGCCGGGATGCGGGTCGCGCCGTACGCGACGCCGAACGCGACGAGCGCGACGAGCGACGGGATGGGCGCGAGCACGGCGAAGACCCCGAGCGCGCTCGCGACGCCCTTGCCGCCCTTGAACCCGAGCCAGATCGGGTAGATGTGCCCCGCGAAGGCGGCGACGCCCACGGCGACCGCCCAGCTCTCCGCGACGGCGCGCCCCTCCGGCGCGAACAGGCGGAGCGCCACGAGCATCGGCACGGCCGCCTTCGCCGCGTCGAGGACGAGCGTCAGGATGCCCGCCGCCTTGCCGGCGGCGCGCGCGACGTTCGAGGCGCCGATGTTGCCGGAGCCGACGGTCCGGACGTCCTTGCCGGTGAGGAGGCGCGTCAGCACCACGCCGAAGGGGACGGATCCGAGGAGGTAGGCCCCGATGAGCAGCAGGGCCTTCAGCGCCGGGCTCATGCCCGGTGAGCTATCACGACGAAGGCCCAGTTTGCGAGCAGCGCGACGACCCCCGCCACGGCCAGCGCGCGCGCGGCGCGCGGCCCCGGCACGGGGAACGCCAGGGCGAGCCCGAGCCGGGCCGCGTCGACCGCCGCGAAGAGCCAGGCGCCGGCCGCGAGGACCGCGCCGAGGGGGCTCGCCCCGAGCGCGGCGAGGACCTCGCCATGGGCGAGGTGGACGAAGGCGTGCGTCATCCCGCAGGTCGCGCAGGGAAGGCCGGTGAGCGCCTTGAACGGGCATGGGTACCCGAGCGCGAGCAGCGGGGCGAAGCGGGCGGCGAGGAACGACAGCGCGAAGATCGCCGCGAACACCTCGGGGTGCCCGAACCGGCGCGGCTGCCTCGAGAGGCCGCCCACGTCAGATCCCGGTGGAGGGCGGGGTGCCGCCCATCCCGCCGCCGAGCCCCGAGACGCCGGCGATGCCCAGGATGGCGCCGGCGGCGCAGGCGCACAGGCACACGAGCAGGATGGGCCCGAGCACCGCGAGCGCCGCCTTGCCCGTCCCGCTGCGCTGCGCCTCCGCGAGCCCCTGGATCGCCGCGACGACGAACCAGACGACGGCGACGAGGCCGCCGCACACCGGCAGCGCCTCCAGCAGGAAGATGCCGTAGGCGTAGCCCACCACGGTGAGGCTCGCGTCGAATCCGCGCGGCGCGCCGCGGACGAGGAGCAGGAGGAGGTGGAAGACGGCGGCGGTGAGGTAGACGGCGATGACGCCGATGAGCGGCGTCGCGATCACCTGGGCGATGAACGAGCCGATGGTCACGCCCTGCATCATCTGGAGCAGCGGCAGCGTCTCGACGCGCCCCCCCATGCGCCGCGTCACCTGGGCCATGAAGCCCATGGCCGCGCTCGCGGTGAGGTAGCGGAAGACGAGCGAGACCCACGTCCCGATGGTGAACGCGATGACGCCGAAGAGCACGGCCGAGCCCGTCTCGGAGACGCGCACCTGGCGGAAGAAGCGCGCCGGCTCGACGGCCGCGAGCTTCCACGTCTCGACGAAGGCGGGGACGAAGCCGCGCCGCGCGCGCTCGGCGAAGGGCGCGCTCTGCTCCGCGGGCGGGGGCACCGCGCCGGGCGGCAGGGGCGCCCACCCCGGCGGCGGGCCCGGGGGCGCCGTCCAGCCGGGCGGCGGCGGTCCCCAGCCGGCGGCGCCCGCCGGGGGCGGCGGCGGCGTCTCGGGCTGCGGGCCGGCGGCGGGCGGCGGCGGCGCGCTCGGATCGGGCAGGTAGATCTCCGACCCGCAGCTCGGGCACGTCTGGGTCCCGAACCGCTCGGTGTCGAAGGTGTTCTGGCAGCGGAAGCAGCGGGCGCGCATGGCGCCGGAGCTTACCGCGCCCGGCGCCGTATGCGCCGACGAAAACGGCCCGCGACGTCAGTTGCGGAGCGTCGTGACCTCGTCGACGTTGAGCGTGCCGCGGGTGCGGAAGACCGCGATGACGATGGCGAGCCCGACCGCGGCCTCGGCCGCCGCCACCGCGATGATGAAGAAGGCGATGGCGTGGCCCGCCATGTTCCCGGACTGGCGCGCGAAGGTGAGGAAGGTGAGGTTCGCGGCGTTCAGCATGAGCTCGATGCACATGAAGACGACGAGCATGTTCCGCTTCACCACCACGCCGGCGAGGCCGATGGCGAACAGGAACGCGGCGAGCGCGAGGTAGGAGTTGGCGTTGACCATGCTCAGATCCTCTGCTTCGCGACGACCACCGCGCCCACGATGGCGACGAGGAGGAGCAGGCTCGTCGCCTCGAACGGCAGGAGGTACTGGGTGAAGAGGAGCCGCCCGACGGCCTTGACCGTCCCGAAGTCGGGCGGGACGAGGCGCATGGGCAGCGAACCGAGATCGCGGATGGCAACCCAGACCACCGCCATCACGCCGGCCGCCCCGGCCACGCCGAGCGCCTGCATCGCCTTCCAGCGCGAGCGGGCGGGGTACTCGTCACCCGTCGTGAGCAGCATGATGACGAAGAGGAAGAGCACCATGATGGCGCCGGCGTAGACGAGCACCTGCAGGAACGCGAGCAGGTGCGCCGTCAGGAGGACGTAGATGCCGGCGAGGAAGAAGAAGGCTGCCACCAGGCTCATGGCCGCGTTCACGGGGTTGCGCGCGAAGACCACCCCCAGCGCCGACAGGATGAGCGGCACGGAGAAGATCCAGAACACCACCATCTCGGCCCGGTCGCTCATGCGTCAGATCCTCATCCCGCCGATGACGGCCTCGCGGGTCTCCTGCGTCTTGCCCCAGGCGTGATCTCCGTACGGGCACCCGCGCTCCGTCACGTGCCGCTCGAACTCGGGGCGGAACTTCTTGAGGAAGCTCTGCACCGGCATGGCCGCCGCGTCGCCGAGCGCGCAGATCGTGTTGCCGCCGATGTTGTTCGCCATCTGGAGGAGCTTGTCGACGTCGCCGGCGACGCCGTGGCCGTGCTCGAGCTTCTCGAGCAGGCCCTCCATCCACGGCGTGCCCTCGCGGCAGGGCGTGCACTGGCCGCAGCTCTCCTCCGCGTAGAACTTGGCGATGCGGGAGAGCGCGCGGACCATGCAGGTGGACTCGTCCATCACGATGACGCCGCCCGAGCCGGCCATGGTGCCGGCGGCCTTGAGCGCGTCGAACTCCATCGAGACGTCGATCTCCTCGGCCGACAGCACCGGGGCGGAGCTGCCGCCGGGGATGACGGCCTTCACCTTCCGGCCGCCCACGATCCCGCCGCAGTCCTCCATGATGAGCTTCTTCAAGTTGTAGTGGACCGGCTTCTCGTAGACGCCGGGCCGGTTCACGTGGCCCGAGACGCAGAAGAGGCGCGTGCCGCCGGACTTGCCCACGCCGAGCGCGGCGAAGGCGGCGCCGCCGTTCTGCACGATCCAGGGGATGTTCGCGATGGTCTCGACGTTGTTGATGATCGTCGGCTTGCCGTAGAGGCCCACCACCGCCGGGAACGGGGGCTTGAGCCGCGGGTAGCCCTTCTTGCCCTCGAGCGACTCGAGCAGCGCGCTCTCCTCGCCGCAGATGTACGCGCCGGCGCCGCGGTGGACGTAGACGTCGAGCGCGAAGTCGGCCTTGCCGAGCAGGCGCCGGCCGAGGACGCCGGCCTGGTACGCCTCGGCGATGGCCTCCTCCAGCACCTCCGCCTGCCGCTTGAACTCGCCCCGGATGTAGACGTACGCCGCGTGGATGTCGTTCGCGAGGCACGTGATCGCGATGCCCTCGATGAGCATGTGCGGCTCGTGCTCGATGATGTAGCGATCCTTGAACGTGCCCGGCTCGGACTCGTCGGCGTTCACGGTGAGATAACGCGGGCGGACGTCCTTGGGGAGGAAGGTCCACTTGAGCCCGGTCGCGAACCCGGCGCCGCCGCGGCCGCGCAGGTTCGAGGCCTTCACCTCGTCGACGATGGCCGACGGCGCCATCCCGAGCGCCTTGTCGAGCGCCGCGTAGCCGCCCGCGCTCCGGTACGACCCGAGCGTGTGGCTGTCCTTCGTGCCCCAGCGCTTCGTGAGGATGAGGGTGTCGCTCACTCGAGGCTCCCGAGGATGGTCTCCGCCTTCTGCAGCGTCAGGCGCTCGTGCTGGTCCTCGTCGACCAGCATGGCGGGCGCGGTACCGCAGGCGCCGAGGCACTCCACCTCGCGCAGGGTGATCCGGCCGTCGGCGGTCGTCCCGCCGTTGTCGACGCCCAGCTTCTGCTTCAGCGCGTGGAAGATCCGCTCGGCGCCGGTGAGGCAGCACGACACGTTCGTGCAGACCTCGACCACGTGCCGGCCGACCGGCTTCGTGTTGAACATGACGTAGAACGTCGCCACCTCCTCCGCGCGCGCCGGCGAGACGCCGAGGCGGTCGGCCGCGAGGGCCATCACGGGGGGTGAGAGGTACCCGAAGATGTGCTCCCCGATCCGGAGGGCCGGAATCATCGCCGACGCCTTCCGATCTTCGGGATACCGCTTCAGGACGGGTGCGAGCTCTTCGTCGAAACGCTGAACGCGGTCGGCGGGCAGGTCCCGCCAAGCGACCGGGAACCGAAGGTCTGGATTGGGCATAAGTGATTGAGATGCCGGCGAGAAAACGGTTGCAGGCTAGGGGCCGCCCACGCCCTTGTCAAGCCAGAAGTCGCCGACGTAGGGCGGTGTCGCCCGCGTCCCACGAACGCGCTCCAAGCGCACGAGGCGAAGTTGTAAGAGAATGCTCGCGTGCTGGGCTCCCCCCCCGAAAAGCGCGTGGACGGACGCGTCCCGCTCCTCCTGCGGATCGACTATCCCGGCGCGCCGGGGTTCCGGGACGCGACCGAGAACCTCTCCGCCGGGGGCCTCTTCATCCGGACGAGCCGCGGCCTCGAGCCGGGGGTGCGCGTCCCGCTCCTGGTGTCCTTCCCGGGGCTGCTCGAGCCGCTCCGGATCGGGGTCGAGGTGGTGTGGCGCCGCGACGAGGAGGGCCAGCCGCAGGGCGTGGCGGTGAAGATCCCGGACGACGGCGGGGACGACCGGCTGGCGCTCTCCCGGCTGGTCGAGAGCGCCACCTCGCGCGGGCCGGCCAGCCGCACGTACCGGATCCTGCTCGTCGAGGACAACCCGCAGGTCGAGACCATGTACGAGCACGCGCTCGCGAAGCTCCGCTCGCCCGACGGCCGGATCGACGTCTCGATCGACTACGCGCGGGATGGCGTCGAGGCGCTGGCCCGGCTGCAGCGCCATCCGCGCGTCGAGCTGGTGCTCACCGATCTCTTCATGCCGGTCATGGACGGGTTCACGCTCGTCGAGCACATCCGCGCCGACCCGGACCTCATGGCGACGCCCGTGCTCGCGATCAGCGCCGGCGGCGCGGACGCGCGCGAGCGCGCCATCGAGCTCGGCGTCGACGTCTACCTCCAGAAGCCGGTCAAGATCGCCGAGATCCTGGGTACGGTGCGCACGCTCCTCAGGATCGTGGAGTAGGTCGCGGGCCGAGCCGCTTCCGCATCGCGACGTGCGCGATGCCCGCCTCCTCGAACGCCTCGCCCTCCGCGGCGTACCCGGCGCGATCGTAGAACCCCTTCGCCGTGAGCTGCGCGTGCAGGACGATCTCGGTCAGGCCGCGCTCGGCGGCGATCCGCTCGAGCTCGCGCAGGATCGCGGCGCCGGCGCCCTTCCCGCGCAGCGGCGCGGCGACGGCCATGCGGCCCACCTTCCCCGTCCGCGCGTCCAGCGGGACGAGCCGTCCCGCCGCGACGCAGCGGCCGCGCTCGTCGAGCGCCAGCACGTGGTCGGCGTCCCGCTCGTCGTGCTCGTCGCGCTCCAGCTCTTCCGGGACGCGCTGCTCGACCACGAAGACCTCGCGGCGCAGCGCATAGGCGCGTTCGCGATCGGGGGCCCCGCGGGCACGCCTCACCTCGAGCTGCATGCTGCGATGGTAGCGCCCGCGGCCGCGGGACGCACGCGCCGGACGTGAGCGAGCCCACCCGCGCCAGCGGCGCAGGTGGGCTCGGTCGCTTCACGAAGAGGCGAAGAGGCTACTTCTTGCCCTTCTTGTTGAACGTGTCCTTGAGCGCCTTCGCCGGCGTGATCTTGATCGCGGTGCGGGCCGGGATCTTGATCTGCTCGCCCGTCGCCGGGTTGCGGCCGATGCGGGCCTTGCGGTCGACGAGCTTCACCGCGCCGAGACCGCCGAGCGGGATCTTGCCCTCCGCCTTGAGGCGCTTGGAGACGATCTCCTCGACCGCTGCGAACACCGCCCGAACCTGCCCCTTGTTGACCTGCGAGGTCTCGGCGACCGCCTGGTAGAACTGGGCCTGCGTCATTTCGAAAAACCTCCTGGGCACCGGCCGGACCCCTTCCGACCGTGAAATTCCAGCGGTGATAGCGCTTCGGGATCCCTCCGTCAACAGCGATCGGGCACGATCCACCTGAAAAATGGGCCTTCCATGCGATCGGGCCCCGCGAAAGCCCTGCAAATACGCGCTTCCAGGATCGCGCGATCCCGCTCGGATCGCGCCTCGCTTTTCGCGTTTTGCGCGGAATTTCGACGTCCGCGGGAGCGCGCCGCGTCAGCGGCGCAGGAACGCGTACAGGATCTCCCACAGGATGAGGAGGATGACGGTGAGCTCGAGCAGCTCGCCGCGGCGCGTGTCGGCCGCGTCGTTCATGAGCTCGTTCACCCCGGAGAGCAGCTGCTGCTTGCGCAGCACGGACTGCTGCCATGCGGGCAGCCGGAAGCGCCGCACCGCGCTCTGGTAGAGGCGCGCCAGGTAGAAGTCGCCGACGATCTTCACGGCGTTCTCGAGCCGCTCGATCATCTCGGAGAGCTCGAGCAGGAGCGCGGCCGTCCGGCGCCCGAGCTTCAGGTAACGCCGGGTGAACACGTTGGGCGTCGCGCGCCCCGCCTCGATCTCGTCGTAGATGGCGTGCAGCTCGCGGTCGAGGAGCGCGTCGTAGTAGCGCAGCTCGAGCAGGTGCGCCGTCGCGAACTCGAGCAGGTCCGGGATGTCGCCCACGCCCGACGGCTCGAGCACGAAGGCGCTGTTCCAGTCCACCACCGCGAGATCGTCCTCGAGGTAGCTGAACGCGTGCTTCAGGACGTCGGCGCGCTCGTCGCGCGAGAGCGGCGTCGCGCTCACCTCGCCGAGGAGCAGGGCCGCGAGGGGAGCGCCGGCGAGCGCCTCCTCCGCCGTGGCCGGGACCTCCAGGCGGTGCACGAAGAACACCTGGTACGTCTCGAGCCCGTCCCAGGCGTGCGGCCGCTCCAGGGCCGGCGCGAGCGCGCGCGAGAGCTCCTCCGCGTCGGCGCGCGCGGCCGCGTCGAGGGCCGGGGTGGGCGCGGCGACCAGCTCCTCCGCGAGCGGGACGAGATCCGCGAGCTCGGTGCCGGGCGGGATGGGGAGCCGGTAGAGGATGCTCGCGACGCCGTAGTCGAAGAGGTGCGCGCTCGCCTCCACCTCGCGCGGCCCGCCCGCGAGCGGCAAGCTCCGGCGGCCGAGCGCCACGTGGAGCGGCGGGCGCGGGATCTCGAGCGCCGTCGTGCTCTGCATGCCCTCCAGCCGGAGCCGCGAGCGCGGCGCGGCGAGGAGCTGCTCGGCGTGCGAGAGGTCGAGCGCGTCGGCCACGTCGAAGAGGCGGTAGACGTGCACCGTCCCCTCGGCGACGCGCCAGCCTCTGGGGGCGGTGGACGGCACGCCGGAAGCTTACCGTGGGTGGCCTGGCGTCGTGGCAACTCCCTCCGGCCCGAAGGTGAGCGACCCCTCGAGGCCTCGGGAGGGGCTCCGCCCTCCTCGTCGAAGGGCGCTCCTCGCCGAAGGGCGATGGCTCGCTACCCGCCGACGAGCCTCAGCGGCGCCGCCGGGCGGCTCTGCGGGAACTGCACCAGGTACTCGCCGGTGAAGCAGGCGTCGCAGTAGCCCTCGCGCGCGTCGCCGAGCGCGGCGTAGACGCCGCCGATGGAGAGGTACCCGATCGAGTCCGCGGTGACGTACTTCGCGATCTCGTCCACGCTGTGCGACGAGGCGATGAGCTCCTGGCGCGTCGGGGTGTCGATGCCGTAGTAGCAGGGCCACGCCGTGGGCGGCGAGCTGATGCGGAGGTGGACCTCCTTCGCGCCCGCGGAGCGGAGCATCTTCACGATCTTGCGGCTCGTCGTCCCTCGAACGATCGAGTCGTCCACCACCACCACGCGCTTGCCCTCGAGCACGCCGCGCACCGCGTTCAGCTTGAGCTTCACGCCGAAGTGGCGGATCGACTGCTGCGGCTCGATGAAGGTGCGCCCGATGTAGTGCGAGCGGACGAGCCCCATGTCGTAGGGGATGCCGCTCGCTCGCGCGAAGCCGATCGCGGCGGGCACCCCCGAGTCCGGCACCGCGATGACGACGTCCGCCTCGGCCGGGTGATCCTTCGCGAGCTGCGCGCCGAAGGACGTGCGCACCTCGTGCACGGAGCGCCCGAAGAGGATCGAGTCCGGCCGCGCGAAGTAGATGTGCTCGAAGACGCACCGCCCGAGGCGCGGCTGGGGCGGCGCGAGCCGCTCGGAGCGCAGCCCGTTCTCGTCCACGACGACGAGCTCGCCGGGCTCGATCTCTCGCACGTACTCGGCCTCGATGAGGTCGAGGGCGGTGGTCTCGCTGGCGAGGATCCAGTTGCCCTTCAGGTTCCCGAGCACGAGGGGGCGGAAGCCGTACGGGTCGCGCGCCCCGATCATGGCGCGCTCGGTGAGGAAGAGGAGCGAGTAGGCCCCGGAGACGCGCTGGAGCGCGGCGCGCACCGCGGCGACGTGGTGCTCGGTCGAGCTCGCCGCGACGCGGTCGGGCCGGACGCGCGCCATGAGGTGGAGGATCACCTCGGTGTCGCTCGTCGTCTGGAAGATGGAGCCTTGCGACTCGAGCTCGGCGCGCAGCGCCTCGGCGTTGACGAGGTTGCCGTTGTGCGCGACGGCGACCGCGCCGCCCGCGTACTGGATCGCGATGGGCTGCGCGTTCTTGAGGTGGCTCGCGCCGGCGGTGGAGTAGCGGACGTGGCCGATGGCGGCTCCGCCCGGCAGCTTGGCGAGCACGTCGGCGGTGAAGATGTCGGCGACGAGCCCCATGCCCCGGTGGACGTGGAGCGCGCGGCCGTCCGTGGACACGATCCCGGCCGACTCCTGGCCGCGGTGCTGCAGGGCGTGCAGCCCGAGGTAGGTGAAGTTGGCGGCTTCGTCGCTCTGGCCGAGGGCCCAGGTGCCGAAGACGCCGCACTCGTCCTTCATCTTGTCGTAGACGGCGTCGTACCCCATGGCGGCGGCGGAGTATAACCGTCCGAGATTGAAAAAGCTTCTCACCACCCTCGCCGTCCTGCTGGCGCTCGCCGCGCTGGCGCTCGGCGTCGGCTCGATCCGGTGGCGGCCCTCGCGGCGCGCCGGCCCCCCGCGTCTCGGCGAGGTCGCGAAGGGCGCCGGGCCGCTCCTCGCCGGCGCCGCCGTGGTGCCGCTCGCGCCGCCGCCGCCCGTGCCGGTGGCGGGGTTCCCCCGCCTGCACTGGATGGAGGAGGGGCGGCGCGATCCCGTCGCGGTGCGGGCGGTCGCCCTGCGAGAGCCCGGCTGCACGGTGGTGCTCGTCTCTGCCGAGATCTTGCTCGTGCCCGGCAAGCTCGAGCGCGCGGTGGAGCGGCGCGTCCGCGACCTGAAGCTCGATCACCTCGTGATCGCCGCTACTCACACGCACGCCGGCCCGGGCGGCTACTGGAGCGACCCGCTGGGCGAGCGGCTCGCGACGGGCCCCTACAGCGAGGCCGTCTTCGACCACCTCGTGGAGCGCGTGGTGGAGGCGGTGCGGGGGTCGGTCGCGGCGCTCACGCCCGCCTACCTGTCGGTCGGACGAGGGGAGGCGGCTCAGCTCGCGCGAAACCGCGGCGGCGACCTCGTGGACGGGCGGCTCGTGTCGGTGCGGCTCGTCGCCCGGAGCGGGAGCCCGGTGGCGGAGGTGGTGCTCTTCCCGTCGCACGCGACGCTGCTCGGCATCGGCAACCGGCTCCTCTCGGGCGACTGGCCGGGCGCGCTCATGCGCTCGCGAAAGGAGCCGGTGCTCCTCTTCCAGGGTGCGCTCGGCGACCAGAGCCCGCGCATGCCGCCGAACCAGCGGCCGAACCCGGAGGTCTACGCGCGAGCGCTCGGCGCCCGCATCGACGAGCTCGCGTACTCGCGTCCGGAGCCGTGGCCGGAGCTCGCGGTCGCGACCAGCACCGCCGTCCTGCCGCCGCCCGAGCCCGGCGCGTCGCCGCCGCCGCTGCGGCGCATCGCGATGAACCTCTTCTACGACTGGATGCCGAACCGCGCGCGCCTCGCCGCGATCCGGCTGGGGCCGCTCACGCTGCTCGCGGTGCCCGGAGAGCCCGTCGCCGAGGTGGGGCGCCGGTGGCGAGCGGCCGCCGGCGAGGGCGCCGAGGTGCTCTCGCTCGCCGGCGACTATCTCGGCTACGTCGAGACGAGCGAGCGCATGGCCGAGGCGGCCGGCGAGACGGTCCGGACCTACTACGGCCCAGAGCTCGCCGAGCGGCTCGCGGGCGCGGTGAAGCTCGTGGCGCAGGCGGTACGGGAGCCGGCCGAGGAGCCGCGGACCGCTCAGAACCGCACGGCGGGCGCGCCGCGGTCGTCGGCCGACAGGTAGCCGAGCAGCCCGGCGGCGGCCGCGAAGACGGCGGTCCCCGCGGCGGAGAGGTAGGCGTTGCGCTTCGCTCCGTCGGCCGAGGCGAGGCGCGCGTCGTGCGTCGCCCGCGTCGCGCCGGGCACGAGGGTGTCGTCGGGGCGCAGCATCGCGTCCGCGTCGCGGTACCCGTTCCGCGCCGCGATCCCCTGCCACGTCGCGACCCCCGCGAGGCCGAGGCCGACCGCGCCTGCGGCATAGGCGGCGGGACGGAGCCACCCTGGCCTCGCGGCGGGCGCCCGTCCGAGCGCCGTCGCCGCGGTGAGGTTCGGCGGCGGCGCGCTCGCCGCGATCGACGGCCCCGGCGCGGGCAGCGCGACCGGCTCCGAGCGTACCGGCTCGACGCCGCGCGCCGGCTGGCCGGTGAGGAGGAACGCCGCGAGCGCGCCGAGCTGGACGGAGGTCACCGACCCCGCCGCCATCCTCACCCGCGCCTCGCGCAGCAGCGCGCCACGCTGCACGTCGTAGAGCGCGCCGTTCAGGAACTGCGCGTCGCGGTCGGAGACCACGCTCGCGGCGACCACCCTCGTCGCGGCGAGCCACGCGCCCGCGCGGACGAGCGCCCCGCCGCGATCGGCGGCGGTGAGCGCGAGCCCGGGCCCCGCGTTCATCCGCAGCGCCTCGGCGAGGGCGAAGTCGAGCAGGACGTTCCGATCCTCCGCCTGGAGATCCACCCCGAAGCTCGGGACGTGGAGCGAGCCCGACGCGCCGCCGATCCGGTACACGCCCGCGGGGAGCCAGAGCGCGAGCGGCGTCGTCCCCATGGGGCGGCCGTTCACGAAGACGGTCCCCTGGAATCCCTCCGCGCTCACCTGGAGCTTGCGGGCCGGCAGCGCGCGGATCTTCGCCTTCGCCGCCTCGAACTTGCGGCGGTAGGTGGGCGAGTACTGGTCGGCGTCGGGCTGGACGGCGGGGTCCGTCCGGGCCACCGCGGACATCGCCTCGTCCGCGTCCTTCTCGTGCCCGATGGTCAGGGCGGCGTGAGCGAGGCGGAGCTGGGCCCGGACCCACTGCGCGTACGCCTCGTCCGACTCGGGCAGGCTCTCGAGGTCCTCGACGATCGCCTTGAGCGTGCGGATCGCGCTCTCGAACTCGCCGTTCTGGTAGACGGCGAGCGCGCCGCCGTAGGCGCGGTCGAGCTCGGTGACGGTCGCGTTCGAGCGCTGCCCGAGGAGGCGCGCCCGCATCGTCGGGACGTCCTCGATGCCGCCGACCCGGTCGCGGCAGCCGGCCCGGAGCTGGTGCGCGAGCTCGGCGAGGTCGGCGTCGGGGCCGGCGGGCGGGTCGGCCACGGCGACGACGGCGAGCGTCTCGAATGCGGCGGCGGGCGCGGCGGCGAGGAGCGCCGCGGCGAGGAGGAGCGGACGGGTCATGGCTGCACCCCCGCGCGATTCGAGTTCCGCGGATCGTGGAACGCCTTC
>DASWDS010000204.1:0-12572 GCA_036395165.1 Anaeromyxobacteraceae bacterium
AGGATCTCGCGCCGCGCCTCCGGGTCCGGCAGGTCCACGAAGAAGAGCTCGTCGAAGCGGCCGCGCCGGAGGAGCTCGGGGGGCAGCCGGGAGACGTCGTTCGCGGTCGCGACCACGAAGACCGGGCTCCTCCGCTCCTGCAGCCAGGTCGAGAACGATCCCAGGAGCCGCGCCGCGCGGGCGTCCCCGCCCTGCCCCGGCGCGCTGCCGGCGAACCCCTTCTCGATCTCGTCCACCCAGAGAGCGACCGGCGCGATCGCCTCGGCCGACTCCAGCGCGCGCGCGAGCCCCTCCTCGGCTCCGTCGCCCGCGCCGAGGACGCGCGGCAGGTCGAGCCGCAGGAGCGGGACGGCGAGGAGGCCCGCCACGGCCTTCGCCGCGAGCGACTTGCCGCAACCCTGCACACCCAGGAGCATGACGCCGCGGGGGGCCGGGAGCCCGAAGCGGCGCGCGTTGGGCGCGAAGGCGAGCGCGCGCTCCCGGATCCAGCTCTTGAACGTGTCGAGCCCCCCGAGGTCCTCCGGCCGCTCGACCGCCTCGACGAGCTCGAGGCCGCGGTCGCGCGCGAGGAGCCGCTGCTTCTCTTCCAGCACGGCCGCGACCGCGGCGGGCCCGAGGCCCGGGTCGAGGTAGAGGGCGCGGTTGAAGGCGCGCTGCGCCTGCGTGTAGGTGAGCCCTGCCGCCGCGGTCAGGACCGCGTGCACCGCCTGCTCGGTGGGCTCGCCCCGCGCGGCGAGCATCGAGGCGAGGACTCCGGCCAGCTCCTCGCGGTCGGGCAGCGGGAGCCGCAGCACCGTCGCCTCGCCCGTGAGGCCCTCGGGGAGCGCGAGCCGCGGCGCGATGACGACGATGCTGCGGCGCTGCGCGTAGAACGACGGCAGGAGGTCCCGCAGCCGGCGCGCGACCGCGCGATCCTCGAGCTCGAGGTGGAAGTCGAGCAGGAGCGCCACCACCGGCCGCTCCGCGCCCCGGAAGAGCGCGTCGAGCGCGGCGCGCCCGTCCCGGGCGGCGGCGTCGATGGGATCGAGCCCGCGCGTCCGGGACCAGACGGCGATCGACGTCCCGTCGCCGTGTCCCTCGAGCGCGGCGCGGCAGAGCGCCACCGCCCGCTCCTCCTCGTCGGTGACGACGTAGACGACGCGCGCGCCGGTCCGGTGGAGCTCCGCGAGCTGCTCGACGAACCGGCTCACCGCCACCGCTCCGCGTCGGCGGTGCCGCGCACCGCCTCCTCGAACGAGGTCATTCCAGCCGCCACCTTGCGCACCGCGTGGTCGCGGAGCGGCCGGAGCCCGTCCTGGCGCGCGGTCCGGAGGAGCGCCTCGGGGGTGGCGCCGTCCGCGACGAGGTGGCGCAGGCGCGCGTTCATCGGCAGCACCTCGAAGATCCCGGTGCGCCCGAAGTAGCCGGTCTGCCTGCACTTGGAGCAGCCCTGGCCGCGCCGCGCGAGGAGCTTGCCGGCCCAGTCCTCCGGGTGGGTGACGCCCAGCTCCGCCACCTCGTCGGCGGTGAGCGGCACGTCCTCCGCGCAGGATGGGCAGACCTGGCGCACGAGGCGCTGCGCGACGACGCCGGTGAGCGTCGCGCCGATGAGGAAGCTCGGCACGCCCAGGTCGCGCAGGCGCGCCACCGCGCCCACGCTGTCGCTCGTGTGGAGGGTGGTGAGGACCATGTGGCCGGTGAGCGCCGCCTGCACGGCCTGGCTCGCCGTCTCGGCGTCCCGCACCTCGCCCACCATGATCACGTCCGGATCCTGCCGCAGCACGTGGCGGAGCGCCTCGGCGAACCCCGTCCCGGTCTTGGGGTTCGCGGCGATCTGGTTGAAGTCCTCGTGCACCATCTCGATCGGATCCTCGATCGTGACGACGTTCACCTCGGGCGAGGCGAGCGCCTGCAGCGCGGAGTAGAGCGTCGTCGTCTTGCCGCTCCCGGTCGGCCCGGTGACGATCACGAGCCCGTGTGGCCGGTCGAGCCAGCGCTCGAACGTGTCGCGCTCGTCCTGGAGGAACCCGAGCTCGGAGAGGTCGCGCACGAGCACGTTGGGGTCGAGGATGCGGATGACGATCTTGTCGCCGAACGCGGTCGGGACGGTCGAGACGCGCAGCTCCATCTCGGTGTCGCCGCGCGCGGTGCGGATGCGCCCGTCCTGCGGGCGCCGCGCAGAGATGTCGAGCCGGCTTATGATCTTGAACCGGTTCGAGATGGCGCCGTGCACGCCCTTCGGAATGCGGTAGACGGCGTGCAGCACGCCGTCGATGCGCATGCGGATGATCGACTCGTCGCGCCGGGGCTCGACGTGGATGTCGCTCGCGCGCTGCTCGAACGCGTAGTGGAGGAGGTACTCGACCGCGGCGATGACGGGCTCGCTCGACGCCTCGAGCGCGTCGAGCCCAGCGAGGTTCACGAACTGCTCGAGGTTCCCGACGTCGGCCCCGCGCTCGTCCGAGAGCTGGGTCTGCGCGTCCCGGATCTGCTGGCGGAACCCGTAGACCTCGGCGATGGCGCGGTGGATGTCGGAGGGGGAGGACAGCACCGGCTCGACGTTCGAGCCGGTGAGCCCGCGCAGGTTCTCGAACAGCTCCCGGTCGAAGGGGTTCGCGGCCGCGATGACGAGCGCGCCGTTGCGACGCTCGAGCGGCAGCACCGCGTGACGGCGGGCGTACGGGCGCGACAGCGTGCGGGTGATGAGCTGCGCGTCGAGCTTGAGCGGGTCGATCTTGCGGTAGGGGACGCCGGACGCCTCCGAGACGGCGCGCGCCGCCTTGTCCTCGTCCACGAGCTCGCCCTCGCGCCGCGCGTCGGCGAAGGTGAACGAGGCGATGAGCTCGATGGGGGACAGCTCCGCGCGCCGGAGCGACCGCCCGCCCCCGCGGCTCGCCTGCTCCCGGAGGAGCCTCGCTCGCTGGGCTGCCTCGCGCGCGAACGCCGTTCGCCGCGCGTCGTCCGAGATGACGCCGCACTGGGCGAGGGCGTTCGCGACGTACTCGAGCGTGAGCTCGGCGGCGCGCATCGGTCGCTTCACGCGCGGAGTCTAGCGCGACGGCCGTGGGCGCCCAAGCAAAGCGCCCGCCTGCCCGGTCGTCAGGCGTCCGACGAAGGGATCTCGACCCTCCGGGCGAGGACGTCGGCGCGACCCGCGCCGGAGCGCTCATCCGGGCGCGATGGAGGGCCACCCCGCGCGCGGCCCCCATCGGACCAGGCGCGCACTCGCCCAGGAATTCACGAGAAAATGTACCGGGCCCGTGTCATACCGCTGAGGGGTCTTCTCTCTCGCGAATCAGCGTGGGAGGCTGGTCGGTCCGAGGTGCGAAATGGATGTGCAGCCCGTCGAGAGCGCGCGCTCTGAAGTCGTCCCTTCCTGGCCCGGGAGCACCACGCCGGCGGAGGCCCACCAGGCAGCGCTCCTCCACGGCGCGACCACGACCGGGGAGGCGGCGCGGCGGCAGCTCTCGGTGCGCGTCGGCCTCTGGCTCGACGAGACGGGGTGGGTACGCCAGGCGCGCTGGCGCGCGGTGGACGACGCTGCGCTCCGCGCGTACGCCGAGGCGGCCTGCTCGCTGCTCGAGTCCGGCGCCGACCCGCGCGCCCTGGACGGCGACGCCCTCCGCGCCGCGACCGCCGACACGCTCCCGGACCGCGACCGCGCCGACCTCGTGGCGTCCGCGATCCACGCCGCGCTGGTCCTGGGCGGCTGAGGGAATCGCTCCGGGCGCGGGGGAAGGCCTCCTCGGACTCCCTCATCGCCCCCGCCTCGCGGCCCGGCGCTTCGCCTGCGGACGGGGCCGCCGCCGGTGCCGCGTCGCCTCCACGCCGCGCGTGCCGAGGAGGCGCGCCCGCTGGGCCTCGTAGAGGGCGATCGCGTCGCGCAGGACCTGGAGCCCCTCGCGCCGTCCCTGCGGCTCGGAGACCAGCACCCGCTTGTTCTCGAGCCCCTTGTAGTCCTCGAAGAAGCGCTTCAGCTCGCGCATGCGGTGCGCCGGCATGTCCGCGACATCCGTGAACTCCGCGTACTCCGGGTCGTCGGCGTGCACCGCGATGAGCTTGTCGTCCTCGCCCTTGTCGTCGCGCATCTTCATGACGCCGATGATCCGGGCGCGCATGATCGCGAGCGGCTGGATGGTCTCCTGGCAGTAGACGAGGATGTCGAGCGGGTCGCCGTCGTCGCAGTAGGTGCGGGGCACGAAGCCGTAGTTCGCCGGGTAGTGGACCGCCGAGAAGAGGATCCGGTCCACCACGAGGAGCCCCGATGCCTTGTCGAGCTCGTACTTCACCTTCGAGCCGGTGGGGATCTCGATGATGGCGGGGACGGGCTCCTCGACGTACCTGGGCAGCTCGACGTCGTGCCACGGATGCTGGGACACTGCGCCCTCCTTTCGAGCGGGGCTACGCTGCTCCCCGCGCATGCGCCCCGGCGCGCTCGTCTCGCTCGCGTCGTCTAGATCCCGCCGCCGTACTCGAAGCCGACCTCGCGCACCTCGGCCTGCGTGACGCGGCTGCCGGGCGGGACGCCATGGGTGAGCCACACGTTGCCGCCGATGGACGAGCCGCGCCCGATGACGACGCGGCCGAGGATGGTGGCGCCCGCGTAGATGACGACGTCGTCCTCGACGATGGGGTGGCGGTCGATCCCCTTGATCGGGACGCCCTTCTCGTCCTTGGGGAAGCTCTTCGCGCCGAGCGTCACCCCCTGGTAGATCCGCACGTTGGCGCCGATGACGGCCGTCTCGCCGATGACGACGCCGGTGCCGTGGTCGATGAAGAAGCGCTCGCCGATGCGCGCACCCGGGTGGATGTCGATGCCGGTCACGGCGTGCGCGTGCTCGGTGATCATCCGTGGGATGAGCGGGACCCCGAGCGCGTACAGCTCGCGGCCGATGCGCTGGTTCGTCACCGCCAGCACGCCCGGGTAGCTGAAGATCGCCTCGTCCTTGATCTTGAGCGCCGGATCGCCCTCGTACGCGGCTTCCACGTCGGAGCTGACCAGCCTGCGCACGGCGGGGAGCCGCGCCAAGAGCGCGCGCGTCACCTCGGCCGAGCGCGCGGCGCAGTGGTCGCAGGTCTCGTAGTCGTGCCGCTCGGCGAAGGCGATTCCGCGGCGCACCTGCTCCTCGAGCTGGTGCAGGACGCGGTCGAGCGTCGCGCCGATGTAGTAGTGCAGGTGCTCGTCGCGCAGGTCGGTCGCCCCGAAGTAGCCGGGGAAGAAGACCGCCCGGAGCCCCTCGACGCACTCGATGACGACGTCGCGCGAGGGCAGGACGATCCGCCCTCCGCCGCCGTTCCGCGGACCCGCCAGCGAGGACGCGGCCCGGCACAGCTCGTCCACCACCGGCCCCAGCCCCGCGTCATCCACCTGCTTCGTCGCGTCGCTCACGTCACACCTCCTTCACGGCCAGCCAGAGGCGAAGGATACCCGGATCGAGGCGCGCCGCCCTCCTCGCTCGCCTCGGGACCCACCTGCTCCTCGGCGATCGCGGTGTCGATGTCCGCCTCGGTGACCTCGGGGGCAGCCGCCTCCTCCAGCGCCTTGGCGACCCCGTCCGGCACGGGCGCGCCCTCCGCCGGGTGGAAGAAGTCCCACACCGCCTGCGCGGCCTTCGGGCCGAAGCCCTCGACGCGCGCGATCTCCTCCAGGCTCGCCTCCTTCACGCGCTTCAGCGAGCCGAGGGTCCGAAGCAGGGCCTTGCGCCGCCCCGCGCCGATGCCCGGGATCTCCTCCAGGACGGACTGGAAGTTACGGGAGCGGCGCAGCTTGCGGTGGAAGGTGATGGCGAAGCGGTGCGCCTCGTCGCGCAGCCGCGCCAGCAGGAAGAGCTCGGCCGAGTTCTGGCGCAGGACCAGCGGGTCCTTGCGGCCTGGCAGGAAGATGCGCTCGGGCGTGCGCTCGAGCTCCGAGACGAACCCGCGCTGCGCCGCGTCCGCGGCGTCCACCAGCTCGGCCGCCGCGCTCCTGGCACGGCGGCGCCCGGACACCACGCGCGCGGTCCCGTACTCCACGAGGCGGCTCTTCGCGAGCCCTGCCATCTCGACGAAGGGGACGCCCTCGTTGCCCGGCGCCGGCTTGGTCGCGACGCCGAGATCGTGCGCGGCCGCGAGCGCCGCGTTGAGCTGGCCCTTGCCGCCATCGATGACGAGGAGGTCGGGGAAGCACGCCTCGGCGAGCGCCCGCTTGAGCCGGCGCGTGATCACCTCGTACAGCATGGCGAAGTCGTCCTGGCCGGCGATCCCCTTCACCTTGTACCGGCGGTAGTTGGCCTTGTCGGGCTCGCCGTCCTTCATCGAGACGCCGGAGCCCACGGCGATCGCGCCCTGGAAGGTCGAGATGTCGTAGCCCTCCATCCAGCGCGGCTCCTTCGCGAGGTGGAGCGCGCGCGTCAGCGCCAGGAGCGCCTCCTCGCGCCGCTCGTCCTTCTCGTGCCAGCTCTTGAACCCCTGCGCGGCGTTCTTGGCGGCGACCTCGAGCAGGTCGGCCTTGGCGCCGCGCTGCGGGGTGAGGAGCTTCACCTTCCGGCCGCGCCGCTCCGACAGCACCTCGGCGAGCGCCCACGCGCCCTCCACCTCGAGCGGCAGCAGCACCTCCTCCGGCGCGGGGTTCTGGTCGTAATAGAGCGCGAGGAAGGACGAGAGCGTCTCCTCGTCCGGGAACTCCTGCTGGCGGAACGGGTAGGTGCGGGCGTCCTGCAGCTTGCCGCGGCGCATCGAGAGCACCGCCAGCACGAGGTCGGGCCCCTCGCGGTAGAGGCCGAACACGTCCCGGTCCGCGGCGTCGGCCCAGGTCGTGAAGTCCACGCGCTGCTTCTCGAGCGAGCGCTCGACGGCGACGAGCTGGTCGCGCAGCCGCGCCGCGTCCTCGAAGCGGAGCGCGACGGCCGCCTCCTCCATGCGCCGCCGCAGCCGCTCCGCCAGCTCGCCCTCGCGCCCCTCCAGGAACTCGATCGCGTCCTCGACGCTCTGGCGGTAGTCCTCGCGGGCGACGTCATAGACGCACGGCGCCGGGCAGCGGTGGATCTGGTACAGGATGCAGGGCCGCTTGCGGTGGTCGAAGACGTGATCGGTGCAGGTCCGGAGCTGGAACCAGCGGTTCACGATGCGGAGCGTCTCGCGGATCGAGCTGGCGCTCGAGTACGGGCCGAAGTAGCGCGCGCCGTCGTCCCTCTTCTGCCGGGCGCGGCGCACCTCGAGGCGCGGGTACGGGTGGCGCTCGTCCAGGCGCAGGACGATGAAGTCCTTGTCGTCACGCAGCCGGACGTTGAAGCGCGGGTGGTGCTTCTTGATGAGCTCGTTCTCGAGGAGGACCGCCTCCTTCTCCGAGCGCGTCACGATGACGTCGATGTCGCCGAGCAGGTCGTCGAGGAGCGCGACGAAGGCGCGGTCGTCTCCCCTCCCCGCGTCGAAGTAGCTGCGGACGCGCGAGCGGAGGCTCGACGCCTTGCCGACGTAGACCACCTCCCCGCTGCGGTCCTTCATGAGGTAGCAGCCGGGCTCGGCGGGGAGGTCGGCGAGCTTCTGGCGCAAAGCGGAGTCCATCGTGAGCACGAGAGTCTAAGCCGGCGGCTGGACGGGCGCCCCGGCCGGCGCCGCGCCTACCTGAGCAGCGCCACGTAGGCGACGGGCCCGTGACCGCGGTGCTCGAGGCCTCGCGCATCGAGCGCCGTCCACGTGTTCACCTGGTAGCCCACCTCCAGCCGGACCTGGACCTCCGTGAGGCGGCCCAGCACGAAGCCGGCGGCGGGCCGCAGCGCGACCCCGCCGTGCCCCTCTTCCTGCCCGGTGCTGCCCACGCCGTACACGAGCGCGCTGCCCAGGTACGGCGTCCAGTCGCCCCGCAGGAACGGGTAGTACGCGCCGATGGCGAAGTCGACGAGCCAGTCGCGGCGGCCGGCGTAGGACAGGTCGAGCGTCTGCGACCACTCGAAGTCGAGGCCGAGGTCCGCCATGAACGACCGTGCGTCGTAGTGCCACGTGAACCCGAGCCCCGACAGGATGGCCACCCTGGAGCGGCCGTCACCGGGGTCGAGATCGAACGTGGTCGGGAGGCGCAGCCCGAACATGCGCGCCGTGGTGCGCTGCTTGTAGAGGCGCGGATCGGCCTCGCGCTCGGTGACCGTGTCGATGCCGGCCAGGCCGCGCGCCGGCAGCCCGAGCGCGAACCCCTCCGCGAGGCGCTGGAGCGCCGGCTCGAGGTCGTCGACGCCCTTGGCGGGAATCTCGTCGAGGTGGACGGGCGTCGCGCCGCCGCCCTCGCGGTAGACGGCGAAGCGGGCGAGCCCGACGGCGCCGAGGCGCGACACGCGCAGGATCGCCGCGAGCGGCGCACCCACGGCCTTCGCCGCGTCCACGGCCTCGGCGGCGGTCGGCTCCCTCCCCGCCACCGGGGAAGGTGCGATGACGACGACGTACTTGCCGGTCCGCTCGAGCTGCGCGCGGAGCACGTCCGTCGCCGCGGCCAGCTCGCCGGCCTCGACGTTCGCCCCCGTCGCGGGCAGGAGGGCGACCGTGTCCTTGGCCATGCCGAGAGCGGGCGTGAGCAGGGCGAGGGCGAGGGCGAGAGACCGCATGGTGGGATGTTCCTCCGGCCGGGGAGCGACGGCGGCCATCTTCGCACCGTCCGAGGACGCGGTTCACCAGAACCGTAGCCCGCGGGCGATGTCGGAGGAGGTGCGCCGCCGCCTACCTGCGCCGCCGGCGCATCGCCTGGGGCCGGCGCGGGCCGCGCACCTGCCCCATGGCGGCCGCCGCGGCGAGGTTCGCGCCGCTGCCGAAGAGGCCCTTCACGCCGGCCATCTTGCGCGGCACCCCCAGCGCGAGGTCCTTGAGGCCGAGGATGCGGTCCCTGAGCTGCGCCGCCTTCTCGAACTCGAGCGCCTCGGACGCCTTCTTCATCTCGCGCTCCAGCTCCGCGACGATGGCGGGGATCTGCTCAGGCTGGTACTCCGCGCCGTCGGCGGCCACGGGCACGGTCACGTAGTCGGCCTCGTAGACGGCCATCCCGAGGTCGGTGATGTTGCGCTTTACCGACTGCGGTGTGATGCCGTGGTCCTCGTTGTACTTGCGCTGGATCTCGCGGCGGCGGTTGGTCTCGTCGAGCGCCTTCCTCATCGACTCCGTCACGCTGTCCGCGTAGAGGAGCACGCGTCCCTCGAGGTGACGCGCGGCGCGCCCGATGGTCTGGATGAGCGACACCGCGCTGCGCAGGAAGCCCTCCTTGTCGGCGTCGAGCACCGCCACGAGCGACACCTCGGGGATGTCGAGCCCCTCGCGGAGGAGGTTGATCCCGATGAGGACGTCGAACTCGCCGCGCCTGAGATCGCGGATGAGCGCGCTCCGCTCGAGGGTGTCGATGTCGGAGTGGAGGTAGCGGCACTTCACCCCCACGTCCGTGTAGTACTCCGTGAGGTCCTCGGCCATGCGCTTCGTGAGCGTCGTCACGAGGACGCGCTGGCCCAGCTTCTCGCGCTTGCGCACCTCGCCGAGGAGGTCGTCCACCTGAGTCCCGACCGGCCGCACCTCCACCTCCGGATCGGTGAGGCCGGTCGGCCGGATGATCTGCTCCACGACCACCCCGCCCGCTTTCTCCAGCTCGTACGCGGAGGGGGTCGCCGAGACGTAGATCGCCTGGTTCACGACGCGCTCGAACTCCTCGAACTTGAGCGGGCGGTTGTCGAGCGCGGACGGCAGCCGGAACCCGAACTCGACGAGCGTTTCCTTGCGCGAGCGGTCGCCCCGGTACATGGCGCCGATCTGGGGGATGGTCTGGTGCGACTCGTCGATGACGAGGAGGAAGTCCTTCGGGAAGTAGTCGAGGAGGCACGGTGGCGGATCGCCTGCCTTGCGGCCCGAGAGCCAGCGCGAATAGTTCTCGATCCCGGAGCAGAAGCCCATCTGCTCCAGCATCTCGAGGTCGAACATCGTGCGCTGCTCGAGGCGCTGCGCCTCGACGAGCTTGTTCTGCGCCTTGAGCTCGGTGAGCCGCCCGCGCAGCTCCTCGCGGATGCCGCCGATGGCGCGCTGGCGCGTCTCCGGCGCGGAGACGTAGTGGCTGTTCGGAAAGATGGCGACCTTGTCCAGCTCGGCGATCAGCACGCCGCGCAGCGGGTCGAACTCGTGGATCCGCTCCACGACGTCGCCGAAGAACTCGATCCGGATCGCGCGCTCCTCCTCGTACGGCGGGAACACCTCGATGGTGTCGCCGCGCACGCGAAAGGTGCCGCGGTGGAAGTCGAGGTCGTTCCGCTCGTACTGGATGTCGATGAGCGACCGGATGAAGCGGTCGCGCATGAACTCCTGCCCGCGCTGGACCTGCTGCAGGAGCCCGTAGTAGGCCTCGGCCGTGCCGAGGCCGTAGATGCACGAGACGGACGCCACGATGAGCACGTCGTTGCGGGTGAGGAGCGCGTGGGTCGCCGCGTGCCGCATCCGGTCGATCTCGTCGTTGATGGACGAGTCCTTCTCGATGTAGGTGTCCGTCGTCGGGACGTACGCCTCGGGCTGGTAGTAGTCGTAATAGCTGACGAAGTAGTGCACGGCGGCCTCGGGGAAGAGCTCCTTGAACTCGCCGTAGAGCTGGGCCGCGAGCGTCTTGTTGTGCGCGATGACGAGCGTGGGCCGCTTCACCTGCGCGACGACGTTGCCCACGGTGAAGGTCTTCCCCGAGCCGGTGACCCCGAGCAGCACCTGGTGCCGGTCCCCGCGGCGCAGCCCCTCCGTCAGCTCGCGCAGGGCGCGCGGCTGGTCGCCCGTCGGGCGGTAAGAGCTCACGATGTCGAAGGCCACGCCTCGAGAGCTTAACGCCGCGCGGCAAGCTGCGCCCGGAGCGTCACCTCGTGAAGACGACGCGCCCCGTGGCCGCCTTCACCACGTCGGCTTCTGCGAAGGGCTGGTCGCCCTTGTCGTTCGCGAGCCAGGCGGGCACCTGGTCCATGTAGTGCGGGTCGGCCTGCGCGCCCGCGACGCCGGGCCGATCGACCTCGCCCCCCGGGATGACCATCCGCGAGCGCACGCCCTTCGGGTCGAGCTCGGTCGCGATGCGGACGTTCCCTGCGCTGTGCTGCTCGAACCTGTCGTCGAAGAGGTCGAAGTTCGCGACGTCCACGGTGAAGAGGCCGCCGTCGTTCGGGAAGGGCCCGAAGTCGGGGAGGAGCGGCGCCGCCAGGCTCGAGAAGCGGACGTGGTGAAGGTCGCCCCAGCGCCACGATCCGGGTGGCGTGTTCGGGAACCGCCCCGTGGGGCCGCCGAGGAACAGGACCGTCTCCTCGAGCGCGGCGGCCGCCGTCGCGCCGCACGGACCGCCGCAGAGCGTGGCCGGTGGGGTCGCGAGAGGGTACGGCGTCTGGAACACGCCGACCCCGATCTTCATCGTCTGCTCGATCGGGATCTGCGTGAAGTCGAGCCCCGCCGCAGCGACCGGCGCGAACAGCTTCGACACGAAGCGCTTCTGGAAGGCATGGAAGGCGGCCGACGCGGCGGAGCGCTGCGCGACGTTCGCCACGCCGGACTCGTCCCCGCGCGGGGTCGAGAAGTCCCAGGCGCTCCACAGGGCCACGACCGCCAGCGCATCCGCCGAGAGGGCCTGCCCCGAGAGCGCCGCGAGGAGGCCCGGCATCATCGTCTCGGCGAGCTGCGAATGGACGTCGGCCTGGAGCGCCGTCATGCCGTCGAGCGTGTGCTGGCTGCTCGCCCCGAGCTCTTGCTGGATGCGCTCTTCGCGGAAGCCGATGTCGGTGTAGGCGTAGAGGTAGTGGGGCGCGGCGAGCGGGTTCGCGTCCGCCTCTCCCGGCTTGGGCACGAGCGCGCCCGTCACGTCGTTGTTGGCGGTCGCGATGTAGTGCTTCGCGGGATCCTTCGCCTGCGGCAGCTCGGCGTCGGGGATGACCCCGGTCCAGTCGCACGCGCCGGTGTCGCCGGGCATCGGCAGCCACGGGACGCAGCCGGCGGGGCGGATCGGCACGACGGCGTGCGGGTCGTAGCCGATGTGACCCGCCGTGTCGCCGATGTTGAAGTTCTGCGCGCCCACACCGAAGCTCGTGAGCGCCTGGAACGCCTCGTCCACGCTCTTCGCCGCGTCGAGGTCGTGGAACGCCTTCACCTCGAAGGTCGGATCCTGGCCCGTCCAGCGCACCGACAGCGCGCTCGTGCCGACGATCGAGCCGGGGAGGAGCGGCCCGCGGTGCGGGACGAGGAAGACGGGGAACGTCTGGTCGGCCAGGCCGCGGACGTGGCGCGTCTCGGTGATGACCGTGAGCGGCACCGGCGCGCCGTCGAGCGTGACGGTCGTCGGGCTCGGCGCGGCGTCGATGATCTCCGTGTAGACGTCGGTCACGTCGTAGCCGACGACGGTGTCGCCCCAGGCGATCTTGTCGTTGTGGCCGATGACCACCACCGGCGTCCCCGGGAACGCCACGCCCGCCACGTTCCGGCTGGGCGTGACGAGGTGGACCATGTGGAAGTTGGGCGGGTTCGAGAGCGAGAGGTGCGGGTCGTTGGCGACGAGCGCGTGGCCGTTCGCCGTGATGGCGGGCGCGACCGACCAGTTGTTCGAGCCGGCGCGGTCGCGATCGGCGAGCGGCAGGCGAAACGAG
>DASWDS010000205.1:0-2615 GCA_036395165.1 Anaeromyxobacteraceae bacterium
GACCGCGCCTCCCGCCACAGCCCTGCGCGACGCGCACCCGAGCGCCGCGGCCGGCGCCGCGTTCGACCTGCCGGGAGGCCCTGACGCCGCGCTGCTCCTGCACGGCCTCACCGGCTCGCCGTTCGAGATGCGCCACGTCGCGGAGCGCCTCAACGCGCGCGGCCTGCGCTGCCTCGGCCCGGTGATGCCGGGCCACGGCGGCGAGCCGGCCGCGCTCGCGCGCCTGCCCTGGGCGAGCTGGGTCGAGGGTGCGCGACGCGAGCTCGCGCGCCTCGGCGGGGCGCGCCGCACGTACGTCGTCGGCTGCTCGATGGGCGCGCTCGTGGCGTGCTCGCTCGCGCACGCGCTCCCGGAGGAGGTGGACGGGCTGGCGTTGCTGGCGCCCGCCCTCCGGCTGCCCGCGCCGTCGCGGGCGGTGGGCCTGCTCGCGCGGAGCCTGCCGTTCGGCCACCTCCTCCCGCCGGTGCCCAAGGTGGCGGGGTCCGACGTACGCGACCTCGAGATGCGCCGCCGGAACCCCGGGCTCGAGGCCGTGCCGCTCTCGGCGGTGGGCGAGCTCGTCGACCTGGCGCGCCACGTGGACCGGCTCCTGCCCGGCATCGCCGCGCCGGCGATCGTCGTCGCGGGGGGGCACGATCACACCGTGACGCTCGGCGGCGTGCGCCGCGTCGCCCGCCGTATCGGCAGCGGGCCGGCCGAGCTGCTGGTCCTCGAGCGCAGCTTCCACCTGGTGGGCATCGACGTCGAGCGCGACCTGTGCGCCGAGGCGGTGGCGCGCTTCTTCGAGAGCATCCCCGCCGCGCGCAGCGGCGGGCACTGAAGGGGGAACCGCGTGGCGATGGCGTCGTACGTGATGGCGATCGACCAGGGCACGACGGGCACGACGGTCCTCATCATCGACCGCCGGCTCGCGGTGCGGGCCAAGGTGAACGTCGAGTTCCGGCAGATCTTCCCGAAGCCGGGCTGGGTCGAGCACGAGCTCGACGACATCTGGGGCTCGGTCCACACGGCGGTGCAGCGCGCGCTGCGCGAGGCCGGGCTGCGCGGCGGCGAGATCGGCGCCATCGGCATCACCAACCAGCGCGAGACGGTGGCGCTCTGGGATCGCCGCTCGGGGAAACCCGTCCATAACGCGATCGTGTGGCAGGACCGGCGCACCGCCGACGCGTGCGTGAAGCTCAAGGGCGAAGGGCGCGAGGACGCGATCCGGGAGAAGACCGGCCTCGTCCTCGACCCCTACTTCTCGGCGACGAAGGTCCGCTGGCTGCTCGACAACGTGCGCGGCGCGCGGGAGAAGGCCGAGGCGGGCCAGCTCGCCTTCGGCACCATCGACAGCTTCCTCGTCTTCCGGCTCACCAACGGCGCCGCCCACGTCACCGACGTCTCGAACGCGAGCCGCACGCTGCTCATGGACCTGCGGTCCTGTCAGTGGGACGGCGCCCTCCTCGAGCTGTTCGGGGTACCGCGGGCGGTCCTGCCGGAGATCCGCTCCAGCTCCGAGGTGTACGGGACGACGAAGAACGTCCGCGGGCTGCCGGACGGGATCCCGGTGTGCGGCATCGCCGGGGACCAGCAGGCGGCGCTCTTCGGGCAGGCCTGCTTCCGCCCCGGCGAGGCGAAGTGCACCTACGGGACGGGCGCGTTCCTGCTCCAGAACGTGGGCCCCGAGCCCATCATGTCGCGCCATGGCCTTCTCACCACCGTCGCCTGGAAGATCGGCCCCGAGACGCACTACGCGCTCGAGGGCAGCGCGTTCATCGCGGGGGCGGCGGTGCAGTGGCTGCGCGACCAGCTGAAGCTCATCGCGTCGGCGGCCGAGAGCGAGGCGCTCGCGAAGACCGTCAAGGACTCGGGAGACGTGGTGTTCGTCCCGGCGCTCGCCGGGCTCGGCGCGCCGCACTGGCGGCCGGAGGCGCGCGGCCTCCTCGCCGGGCTCACCCGCGGCTCGGGTCCGGGGCACATCGCGCGCGCCGTGCTGGAGGGCATCGCCTTCCAGATCGACGACCTGGCGGAGGCGATGGCGAAGGACGCGGGCCGCTCCGCCCCGGTGTTCCGCGTGGACGGCGGCGCCTCGGCGAACGACCTGCTCATGCAGTTCCAGGCGGACCTCCTGGGCGTGCCCGTCGAGCGGCCGCGCATGCTCGAGACGACCGCCCTGGGGGCAGCCTTCCTGGCGGGGCTCGCGGTCGGGTTCTGGCAGTCGCGCGACGAGATCGGGAAGGCGTTCAAGGTCGGAAAGCGGTTCGAGCCGAAGATGAAGGTGGAGGAGCGCGAGCGGCACCTCGCGAAGTGGCGGAGGGCCGTCTCGGCCGCCTGAACACGCGGGCCGCGCCGCGCGCTTGCCACTCCGCTCGCTCCGGGAGTTGAATGCGGCATGGTCGACGCGCACCGGCCGGGCTTTGCGCAGCGTGCACCCCGCGCGCCCCTCACGGTCACGGTGCAGCACCAGGACGAGGCCGGCGGCGAGCTCCTCGCCGACGTGGGCGAGAACATCTCGACGAGCGGGGTGTTCGTGCGCTGCGACGTGACGTACACGGTCGGCACGAAGGTGCGGCTCCGCTTCGCGCTCTCCGGCGGCGTCGTCGATGCGCGCGGTCGCGTGGTACGCGTGGGAC
>DASWDS010000206.1:0-2325 GCA_036395165.1 Anaeromyxobacteraceae bacterium
TTGCGCTGGTCCCGTGAACGAGCCCGCGCCCGTGCCCGCGCCCGGCTTCTTTCGGGCTCGGACTCGGGCTCGGGGCTCACTCCAACTGGGCAGCGCCATGACGCGCTCGCGGCGCAAGGGCTAGCTTTCCCCTGGAGGCACCATGGAGATACCCCGCATCACCCCGCGGAAGGTGATCGAGCGGCTCGACCGCGGAGAGCGCGTCGTGTTCGTCGACGCTCGCAGCGCGCGAGCCTACGAGCAGGCGACGGAACAGATCCCGGCGTCGATGCGGATCCCGCCGGACGCGGACGTCCAGCTCTACACCGCAGAGCTCCCGCGCGACGCGCTGATCGTCGCGTACTGTACGTGAACGGCAGAGCAATCGAGCGCCCGGGTGGCGCTCCGGCTCCGGGAGCTCGGGTTTCCGAGCGCCTTCGCGCTCACGGGAGGGTTTGGCGCGTGGCAGCAGGCGGGCCTCCCGGTCGAGCCGGTGCGGCGAGGCGATCCGGCCCAGAACGCGGCCAGCCACCAGCCGATGTGACGGCGGCGCTCCCGCCACCCGGCAGGACGCTGCGGGTCATCGGCTTCGACGACGCCCCCTTCGCGCGGCGGCCCGGAGCGCGGGTCCGCATCGCGGGGGTCGTCTGCGCCGGCACGCGCTTTGAGGGGCTCGTCGTCGGCGCCGTGCGCAGGGACGGACGCGGCGCCACCGACGAGCTCTGTCGCCTCCTGCTGGGGGGCAAGTTCCTCCCCCAGCTCCATCTGGTCCTCCTCGACGGGATCGCCTTCGGAGGGTTCAACGTGGTGGACCTCCTGGCGCTCGCCGCCCGCCTCCGCCGCCCGTGTGTGGCCGTCATGCGGCGCTCGCCGGACCTGCCGGCGGTGGAGCGCGCCCTCCTCCGCCTGCCGGGCGGCCAGCGGCGCCTCGCCACCCTCCGCAGGGCCGGGCCCGTCCACGTGCGCCCGCCCTTCGTGTTCCAGGTTCGGGGGGCCGACCCGGATGCCATCGCGGCCGCCCTGGCGCGCGTCACCGATCGGGGGAACGTCCCGGAGGCGCTCCGGCTCGCCCACCTCGTCGGCGCCGCCGTCGTCCGCGGCGAGAGCGGCCGGCGCGCGTGACGCCGGGGGGAAGCGTGCCTGCGAGCCGTCTGTTACAGTCCTGACGCTCCGATGTGCCGCCTCTTCGCACAGCACGCCAGCCCCGATCACCACCCGCACGAGCCGCTGTGCGTCGCGCGCAACGCGCTGCGGATGCAGTCGCACAAGCACCCCCACGGCTGGGGCATCGGCTGGTACGACGCGAGCGGCGTGCAGGTCCGGCGCGGCGTCATGCCGGCGCACGCCGACGACGCCTTCGTGGCCGCCGCTCGCGAGGCCTGCTCCGAGATCGTGGTCGCGCACGTCCGCGACGCGAGCGTCGGCTCGGTCGTCGAGGAGAACACGCACCCGTTCGTCTACGGGCCGTGGCTCTTCGCGCACAACGGGACCGTGGCGCGCTTCCGGAAGGTGGCGCGCGTCCGCGCCGCGATCGAGAAGGAGATCCACCCCGTCTTCCGCGCCGCGATCACCGGGGAGACCGACAGCGAGCGGTGCTTCTTCCTCTTCATGACGCGGCTCGTGGCGCGCCTCCCGGCGGGCCACCACCCCGATCTGGAGCGGGTGCGCCGGGCGCTCGCGGAGACGGTCTCCACGATCGTCCACATCGCCGATCCTCACGCCGACGCCCCATCCTCGCTGAACCTGCTCGTCACGAACGGCGCGGTGCTGGCGGTGTGCCGGCGCGGGCGCCCGCTGCACGTCGCGCCGCACATCGCGACGAGCGGCGTCTTCGCGATCGCGAGCGAGCCCATCGGCGTCGGGCCGTGGAGCGAGGTCCCGGAGAACGGCTTCGTCGGGATGGACGCCGAGCACCGCGTCCTCCAGGGACGGCTCCGGGTGCGCGGCCGGCCCGCCGCGGCCTAAATTTCAGCTCGAGCGGGCCCTCGCCGCGAACCGCCGCGCGAGCGCCGCGCCGCGCTCGCCGGTGCCCACGACGGTGATCCTGCGCGTCGAGGGCGCCGCCGCGTCGTGCTCGAGCCGGATCTCGAGCCGCTCGCCGGGGAGCGCGCCGGGGAGGCGGTCCGCCCACTCGACCAGGAGCGCGCCCTCGCCTCCGACCAGCTCCGAGAAGCCGGTCCCGTAGAGGTCGTCCAGGTCGGCGACGCGGTACAGGTCGGCGTGGTGCACCGGGAGTCGGCCGCGGTAGGTCGCGACGATGGCGAAGGTGGGGCTCGCGACCTGCTCGTCCGGCACGCCCGCGCCGCGGCAGATGCCGCGCACGAGCTGCGTCTTCCCGGCGCCGAG
>DASWDS010000207.1:0-3791 GCA_036395165.1 Anaeromyxobacteraceae bacterium
CAGGCCCCCTGCGGCGCCACGCGGCGCGTCGAGATCCACGCCGAAGTAGCGGAACATCCGGTGCTGGTGCTGGCGAAGCCCGCGCACCACCACGTGCGGTCCTGCGGTCGAGGTGAGCCCCGAGGCCATCACCGCCACGCCGAGATCGAGAAAGTCCCGGACCTGGCTGAAGTCGAGCACCACGTTCGTGCCCGACGGCATCGCGCCGAGCCGCCCGCGGACGTCCCATGCGGCGACCGCGTCGAAGGTGCCGTCGAGCCGGATCAGGATCTCGCTCCCGGAATCCCGCCTCTCGTCGGTCATGGGACACCTCGCGTGAGGCCGCAATCGTGCGCAGCGAATGTCACCGCCGCAAGGCGGTGCTCCACCGGGGACCTTGCGCGGCGCGTGGAGCGGCACCGTGACGAGGGCGCCACGTGTCGGCGACACTTCACGAGCGCGGACGCCCGGCGCGAGCTCTTGCGGCTCGCGAAGCCACAATGGACGTTCGAGGTGGGAGCGCGTGGTGGCACGCTCCGACGGAGTCGAGGTGCTCGGCCACGACCTGCAGCTCCCGCTCGACACAGCCGGCTATTCACGGCGCGCGTGCCCGCACTGCAAGGCCGGGTTCAAGGTCCGCGTCAGCCGGCGCGACGCGCGCGTCGTCGCGGCGGCGCTGGCCCGTCGCGTCGTGCACCTGAACGCGTCGGAGGCGCGCCCCGGCGACGTCCCGCGGCACTGCCCCTATTGCGGCGCGCGGGCCGACGCGGAGGCGTTCTGGACGGAGGAGCACCGCGCCTGGCTCGATCGCGAGGCGAGCAGCTTCGAGCGCGAGCTGCGCTGGCGGCGCCTGCGTGCCCCGCTCGACCATCTCGCTCAGACTCGCCTTTCGCCGTCTTCCTTGCTTGCGGTCGTCGTTCAGAGGCGAGTCAGAGGGATTTCCGGGCTCGCTGCGCTCCGCGCTGCGAGCCCTCAACCTGGGGGGAGCGAGCGCCGCTCCCCCCAGACCCCCCAGCGCGGGTTTGGAAAAGGGCGAAACCCGATTCAGAACCCGCGCCCGACCTACGTACCGGTGACGCCCCGGCCGCGCCGTCCCGACCCGCTGCGCGACGACGGGCAGGACCAGGACCTGACGGGTGTCCCCCTCCCGTGCTGCGGTGAGGAGGTGAAGGTGAGCGACGGCTGGAGCGGCCCCGTCCGATGCCATTTCTGCGGCATGGTCCACACCCGCGCCGTGAGCCGGGACATCGGGCTCGAGCTGGCCCTCCTCCGCGAGTGGGCGCGGGGCGCATAGCCCGGCGAGGCGCGCCGCGCGGGAGCCGCAGGCGGGAGCCGGGTCAGTGCGACGTCGGCGTCGCGCGCTCCGCCGCGTCCTCGTCTCCGCCGCTCGCGGCCCGCATGGCGCCCATGGCGGCGGCGATGGCGAGGAGGTTCGAAGGAGAGAGCGCCGCGCGCCCCGCGGCCTTCAAGAGGGGCCGGAGCGCCGGCCACAGGCCGCCGCCGAGGAGGAACCCGGCGCCGGCCGCGATGCCGAGCACCATCCACGGGTTCTCGTTCATGCGGCGATCCACCTCGAGCCGCTCGCTCGCCTGCTGGACGGCCTCGACCACCTGGTCCTTCACCGCCGAGACCGCCTCGGCGATCTCGCGCGGGTCCATGGATCCGATCTTGTCCGCCATGTGATCTCCTACGCGCGCGAGGCGAGGCGCCCGATGAGGAACCCGAGCCCGACGGCACACGCGATGGCGACCATGGGCCGCTCGCGGGCGAACTCGCGGATGGTGGTGTCCGCGGTCTCGGCGTAGCCGCGGAGGTCCTCCATTCCGCCGGCCATCCTGCCTTGCACCTCGCGCACGGTGTCGCGCGCGCCGGCCATCACGTCCTTGCTGCCGTTCGTCGCCATCCGTCCCCTCCGTCAGGAACACGCGCAGGAAAACGCGTCGCAGCAAAGGTAGGGCTGGCCGCGCCGGGGGGAGAAGGCCGCCCCCGGGGCTCGCGCTCGGAAGGAACTCTCACGAGCGCGCGGACGGGCGAGCGCCCCCGCGGCGCCGGAGCACGCGCAGCACGTCGTCGAGCTCGCGGAGGCCGAGCGCGCGCGCCGCCGCGAAGTACGCCAGCGCGCCGACGAGGATCGGCACGAGCGCGTGCGCGAGCTGGCGCGGGAGGCCGCGCGCCGGGAGGACCTGCCCGAGCCCGCGCGCCGTGCCCCAGGCGACGAGCGCGAGCACGGCCGTGGCGGCGAGGACGCGCGCGAGGTGCCGGTAGATGCCGGCGCCGCCGAGGCCGCCGTGCCGCCGCCGCCACGCGACGGCCAGCACGGCGAAGTTCGCGAAGGCGGCGAGCGACGTCCCGAGCGCGACGCCCCGATAGCCGAGGACCGGGTAGAGGGCGAGGTTCAGCGTCACGTTCGACGCCATCCCGAGGAAGCTCCCCACCACGGGCACGCGCGCCTGATCGAGCGCGTAGAAGGCCGGCGCGAAGACCTTCACCCCTGAGTAGAAGTAGAGCCCGATCGCGTAGAAGCGCAGGGCCTCCGCCGTCGCCGCGGTGTCGGACGGCCCGAACCGGCCGTGCTGGTAGATGAGCCCGATGATCGGCTCGGCGAGCACGATGAGGCCCACCGCAGAGGGCACGTTGAGGAAGGCGACGAGCCTCATGGCGGAGCCGAGCGTCTCCTTCACGGCGCCCATGTCACGGGCGGCGGCGCGCTGCGCGACGCCCGCCCCGGCCACGGTCGCGATGGCGACGCCGAAGACGCCCAGCGGGAACTGCATGAGGCGGAAGGCGAAGTTCAGCCAGCTCACCGCGCCGCGCTGGTGCGACGCGAAGATGGTGTTCACGAGGATGTTGACCTGGGTCGCCGAGAGCCCGATCACCGCCGCGCCCATGAGCAGGCCGATGCGCCGGATGCCGGGCTCGGCGAGCGCGCCCCCGAGGCGCGGGTGGAAGCGGAATCCCGTGGCGCGGAGCGAAGGCACCTGCGCGAGGAGCTGGAGGAGGCCGCCCAGGAGCGTGCCGATCGACCAGCCGACGACGGCGCGCTCGGGGCCGAGTCCGGCCGCCCAGAGCCCCAGGCCGACCGCGATCGACCCCACGTTGAAGAGGGCCGGCGCGAGCGCGGGCGCGGTGAAGCGCGACTGGGCGTTGAGCATCCCCATCACCGCGGCCGCGAGCGACACGAGGAGCAGGAACGGCATCATGATCCGCGTCAGCCCCACCGTGAGCGCGCGCTGCTGCTCGACGAAGCCGGGCGCGATGGCGGCGACCACCTGCGGGGCGAAGACGACGCCGAGCAGCGTCAGGGTTCCCACCACGACGAGGATGAGCCCGAGGACCAGGTTCCCGAGCCGGAACGCCTCGCCGGATCCGCGGTTGCGCTGGTAGTCGGCGAAGGTGGGGACGAACGCCGCCGAGAGCGCGCCCTCGGCGAAGAGGTCGCGCAGGAGGTTCGGGATGCGGAAGGCGGCGATGAACGCGTCGGAGAAGGCGTTCGCGCCGACGAGGGCCGCGAAGAGCTGATCGCGCACCAGCCCGAGCACGCGCGACGCCATGGTGGCGGCCGAGATCCAGAGCGCGCGGCCCATCCGGACCGGCCCCTGCGCGGCCGCGGGGCCAGCAGGCCCTGGCACCGGCGGCGCGGGCGCGGCGTTGTGCGAGGCGTCTTCCACGGCCTAGTGCTGCTCCGCAGAAGTTCTGAACCAGTTCCTCATCTGTCTGCTCCGCAGCACTTTGCGGGGAAGGCTCCGGGCCTTGCAATGAACGGCAAGGCCCGGGCCCTCCCCGCAGAGCCCTACCGGGGAAGGCGGAGCGCC
>DASWDS010000208.1:0-4146 GCA_036395165.1 Anaeromyxobacteraceae bacterium
ACGCCGCCTCGCCCTCCTCGGCGAAGATGGCCGGGATGGGCTTCCCGGCCCGGCGGACGACCTCCGCGTCGGTCGAGACGACGCGTCGCCCGAGGAGCCGCCCGAGGTGCGCGGCCACCGACGACTTGCCCGAGCCCATCATCCCCGTCAGGGCGAGGAGCTCAGCGGATCCGAGCCGCATACGCCTCGACGGCCTTCTCGACGTCGCCCACGGTGTCACCGCCGAACTTCTCCAGGAACGCGTCGGCGAGCGTCCACGCCACCGCCGCCTCCCCCACCACCGCCGCCGCCGGCACCGCGCACACGTCGCTCCGCTCGTACTTGGCGGTGGTCTCCTCGCGCGTCGCGATGTCGACGGTGGGGAGGCCCTTCGTCATGGTCGGGATGGGCTTCATGTAGCCGCGCACGACGAGCGGCGCGCCGTTCGTGACGCCCGCCTCGAGGCCGCCGGCTCGGTTCGTGTCGCGGAAGAAGCCCTTCTTCGCGTCGTAGTGGATCGCGTCGTGGAAGGCGTCGCCGCGCAGCTCCACGTGCGTGCCCTCGCCGATCTCGGCGGCGCGGATGGCGGGGATGCCGCAGAGCGCGGCGGCGAGCCGCGCGTCGAGCCGGCGATCGTGGTGGACGTAGCTCCCGAGCCCGGGCGGGAGCCCGGTGGCGTAGACCTCGAAGGACCCGCCGATGGAGCCGCCGCGCGCCTTCTCGGCGTCGATGAGGGCGCGCCACTCCGCGGCCAGCGCCGGATCGTCCACCCCCATGTCGGAGGCGAGGATGGCCGCGAGCTGCGCGTCGTTGGGCGGGAGCCCCACCTTCTTCTCGCGCTCGCCGATGGCGACCACGCGGCTCGTGACGCGCGCGCCGAAGCGCCCGAGGAGCTGCCGCGCGAGCGATCCCAGCGCCACCAGCGCCGCCGTGCTGCGGGCGCTCGCGCGCTCGAGGGCGTCGCGCGCGTCGTCGAAGCCGTACTTCATGACGCCCGCCAGGTCGGCGTGGCCGGGGCGCACCTGCGTGAACTTGCGGCCGCCGCGCGCGTAGGGCGAGACGAGCTCCTTCCAGCTCTCGTGGTCCTTGTTCCACACCACGAGCGCGATGGGCGAGCCGAGCGTCACGCCGCCGCGCAGCCCGGAGAGGAACTGCGCCTCGTCCTTCTCGATCTTCTGGCGGCCGCCGCGGCCGTAGCCCTTCTGGCGCCGCTCCAGCTCCCGGTTCACCATCGCGAAGTCGATGGCGAGGCCGGCCGGGAAGCCCTCGGCGATGGCGGAGAGCGCCGGGCCGTGCGACTCGCCGGCGGTGAGGTAGCGGAGGGTCATGGCGTGTGCGGGGCGGCGCGCAGCGCGGCGGCCATGGCCGCCTCGGGCGCGGGCTGCCCCGTCCAGAGGGTGAAGGCGAGCGCGCCCTGGCGCACCAGGATCTGCTCGCCGGTGACGATGGTGGCGCCGTCGGCGAGCGCCTTGCGCGTGAAGCCGGTGTCGCCGTAGACGAAGTCGACCGCGATCTGGCCGCGCCGGAAACGGACCGGCGGCAGGCCGTCGTCCTTGCCTCCGAGCCCGATCGGCGTGGCGTTCACGACCACGTCCGCGAACTCCGTGAGCGGCGCCGCCTCCTCCCACGCGATCGGCCGCGCCGACGGTCCGTCGGGGAAGCCGGCCCGCATCCTCCGGCACAGCTCGGCGGCGGCGCCGTCGCGGCGCGCTGCCACCGTCAGCTCCGCGCCGGCGTCGAGGAGCGCCCAGGCGCCGGCCAGCGCGGCGCCGCCGGCCCCGAGGAGGAGCGCGCGCGCGCCGCGCCGGAGCCCGGCGGCCGCGATGAGATCGCGGCAGGCCGGGGCGTCCGTGTTGAGCCCCTCCCAGCCGTCCGGGATGCGGCGAAGCGTGTTCGCGGCGCCGCACAGCGAGGCGGTCCCGTCGAGCCGATGGCACAGCTCCGCGGCCCGCTGCTTGTGCGGGACCGTCACGTTGAGGCCGTGGAACCCGAGCGCATGCGCGCCGCGCAGGGCCTCCGAGATCCGCTCGGGCGCGACCGGCAGCGGCACGTACACCGCGTCGATGCCGAGCGCCGCGAAGGCGGCGTTCTGCATGGCGGGCGACAGGCTGTGGCCGACGGGGTGGCCGACGACGCCGTAGAGCTGGGTGCGGCCCGAGATCACGCGGAGCCCCCCGCGAGCCGATCGAGGATGCCGAAGAAGGAGGGGAAGCTCGTCGCGACGCAGGCGACGTCGTCGAGCCGGACCTCGCCGCCCGACATGAACAGCTGCGCGATCGCCATGCTCATGGCGACGCGGTGATCGAGGCGGGTGCGGACCGAGACGGAGCGGAGCGGCGTCGGACCGTCGATGGCGCAGCCGTCCTCGAAGAGCTCGATCTTCGCGCCGGCCGCCGCGAGGGCCTCGCCCATGGCGGCGAGCCGGTCCGACTCCTTCACCCGCAGCTCCTTGGCGTCGCGGATGACGGTCCGGCCCTCCGCCTGCGTGGCGAGGACCATCAGCACCGGGAGCTCGTCGATGAGGCGCGGGACGAGCGCGCCCTCGATGGTCGTGCCGTGGAGGGGGGCCGAGGTGACGGTCACGTCGCCGCGCGGCTCGCCGTCGTCCACCCGGTTCGAGACACGCAGGCGCGCGCCCATCGCCTCGAGCACCTCCACGGCGCCGGTGCGCGACGGGTTGAGGCCCACGTTGCGCGCCGTCACCTCCGAGCCCGCGAGCCCGGCCCCGGCGCACAGGAAGAAGGCGGCCGACGAGATGTCGCCGGGCACCTCGACGGTGCCGCCACGCGGGCGCCCCGGCGCGACCGTGACGGACAGCCCGTCCACCTTCAGGCTCACGCCCATCCCGCGCAGCATGCGCTCGGTGTGGTCCCGCGACTGCGCAGGCTCGACGACGGTCGTCTCGCCGTCGGCGAAGAGGCCGGCGAGGAGGAGCGCGCTCTTGACCTGCGCGCTCGCCACCTCGAGCACGTGCCGCGTGCCGCGCAGCGGGCCCCCGCGGATGACGACCGGCGGCACGCGGTCGCCGTCGCGCGCGTGCAGGACCGCGCCCATCCGGCGCAACGGCTCGAGGACGCGGCGGACCGGTCGCCGCCTGAGCGACGCGTCGCCGGTGAGCACCGAGAGGCCGGGCACCGCGGAGAGCACGCCGCACAGGAGGCGGAGGCTCGTGCCGGAGTTGCCGCAGTCGACGACGTCGCCGGGCTCCGAGAGCCGCTCCGGCGGCTCGACCACCACGAACGCGCCCTCGTCGCGGACGACCGCGCCGAGCGCCTCGACCGCCTTGCGCGTCGCGCCCACGTCCTCCGCCTCGAGGAGCCCGCGCACCTTCGAGGGCGACGTGGCGAGCGCCGAGAAGAGGAGCGCGCGGTGCGAGACGGACTTGTCACCCGGCACCTCGAAGGCGCCGCGGAGGGGTCCCTGGCGGGAGCAGAGGACGGGTCCCTTCATCGGGCGGTGGCCTCCGGAACGGGGTAGAGCGCCTCGCGGGCCGCGCGCGCCTCCTCCAGCGCGCCGCGCGCCGCGTCGGGCGAGGCGGCGACGGCGCCGAGCACGCGGGCGAGGTGCGACGCGAGCCGCTCGGCGGCCTCGGGGAGCCGCGCGTTCCGGCGCGCCACCTCGCCCTGGATGTCGAAGGGGAACTGCGCGAGGCGCGTCATGTCCTTGAGGCCCGGGCCGGCGAGCTTCACCGCCAGGGGCCCCGCCTCGCGCGCCGACACCGCGAGCGCGCTCGCGAGGAGGTAGGGCAGGTGCGAGACCATCGCCACCGCGGCGTCGTGCTCGGCGGCGCGGCAGCGCACCACCTCGGCCCCGAGCGCCGCGTGCAGGGCCGCCACCCGCTCGACCGCGGAGGCCGGCGCGTCCACGCACACCGCGACGGTGCCGCCCCGCCAGCGATCGGCGCGCGCCCCGGCGTACCCGCCGTGCCCGCCGAACATCGGATGCGCGCCGACGAACGCGACGCCGGGCCGGACGTCGGTCGCCGCGCGCGCCACGACGCGCTCCTTCGCGCCGCCCACGTCGGAGAGCACCGCGCCGTCCGCGAGGAGCAGCGACACCGGCCCGAGGAGCGCCTCGATGGCGGCGATCGGCGTGCACAGCACGGTGAGCTCGCACGCGGCGAGCCCCGGCCCCGGCTCCGCGAGGGCCACGTCGGCCACCCCGTCG
>DASWDS010000209.1:0-8064 GCA_036395165.1 Anaeromyxobacteraceae bacterium
CACCCGTTCGGCGCGGGCGCGCCGCCTCAACGAGGCAGGGACGGACCGCGGAAGAGGTGGAGCCCGGACCCGCCGATCTCGACGTAGAAACCGAAGCTGAAGGCGATCTCGCCGTTCTGATCCGCGAGCCCGGGCGGCGGGTTCACGAACGGTTGAGCTCTCTGGAACGCGTCGAGGGCGGAGCGATCGAGGAAATCGAGCCCGCTCGACCTCACCACCTTCACGTCCTTCAGGGCGCCGGTGTCGAAGAGCCTCACCGACACGAGCGTGTTCCAGTCCTTGTAGCCGAACCGCGACGACCCCGGATCGCGCGCCTGGAGGGCGGCGCCCGGGTCCCAGTGCGACGCCACCGCCTGCTTGATGCGGTTGAAGTACCCGGCGTACTTCCACTCACGCGTGTTGAGGTAGGTCCCCTCGCCTTCCTCGACGTCGGAGAGGTGGTCCGGCGCGGGACCGCCGGAGAGCCGGGCGTAGTCGGACGCGCTGGGTCGGAGCGCGAGCTCATCGGACGGCGCGCGCTCGCCAGGCCGGTCGGCGCGCTCACCCTCGCTCCTCGCCCTCCCAGGCGGGCTGGGTTCCGCGCCAGGGGTGCCCGAGACGCCGGGCCGCGGCGCGCGCAGGCGCAGCTCCCCCTCGCGGTCGAGCTTCAGCGCGAGCCTGTCTCGCGGCGCGCTCTCGGCGACGCCCGGCGCGCTCCCGCGCGCGCCGCCAGCCGTGCTCGCGCGGTCACGCTGCGCCGCTTCGCTCCCTCCCTGCCGCGGCTTCGCGGGAGCCGGGTGGGGCGCGGGCGGCGTCGGCTCGGATGGCTTCGCGAGCGTGTTCGCGTACCCCGGGCGGGCGTTCCGCGAGCGCGTCTCCTTCTCGACCGTGTTGTTCCGGTCCGAGACGAACCGGGAGTCCTTCGGTGGCGTCTCGTTCTTCGAGGGCGCGACATCCACCACCTGCCCCGGCATCTGGCGCGGCGGCGGCGGGGGCGGCAGCGCCGGAGGGCGCGGCGCGTTCTGGCTCGGCGCGCGCCGGTTTGCGCCCACGGCGCGGTTCTCCTCCCACTGGGTGGACGAGAGGGGGGCGAGGGCGACCGCTCGCTCGGGCCCGCGCACCGGCATCGGCGCCCAGTCCACCTTCACCCGGGCGAGGAGCAGCCCGTTCAGGGCGACCGAGATCACTAGCGCGAGCGCGAAGCGGCGCCAGACGCGCTCGACGCGCCTGGTCCTGCGCCTGAGGCTGGGACCGAGATAGCTCACACTCACCTTGTACGTAGCGCCGGCGCCGGCGCCCAGCAGCGCCGTCGTGACGCAGCTGTCACAGTCACGGCGGCGTTCGCGCGGCACGCTGTCCGCGCGGCGCCCCCTCCTTCCGTTGCTGGTCCGGCGTGATGGGCTGAATGGGCGCCCCCTCACCAAGGTCGCTCGGCGGAGAGAGCGCGATGACCTCGCCTCCGGCGAGCCCTCGCCGGATGCCGATGACGCGCCCGTCGCTCGCACCCGGCTCGACGTCCACGAAGTGAAGCTTCCTGTCGCGCACCACCGCGACCTGCAGCCTGTCGCCGCGCGCCACGAGCCCGTCCGCCGGGATGGACGGCAGCGGGGGCACCGCGACCGTCAGCGCCGCGTGCACGAAGAGCCCGGGCACGAGACGCAAGCCGCCGTCGCCGTCGAGCCAGAGCTCCACGAGCATCGAGCGGCTTCGCAGGTCGAGCGCTTCCGCCATGCGCCGCACCGTGGCCGCCGCGCGCGCCGCCGGCGCCTGGTCGAGGGTGATCTCGGCGCGATCGCCCAGCTTCACGAACGGGGCCAGGTCCTGGCCCACGTACACGAGGACCCGGACCCGCTCCGGGTCGGCCAGCTCGACCACGGGCTGTCCGGTGGCGCTGGCGCTGAGGAGCGCCCCCGGATCGACGTAGCGCGCCGTCACGACGCCGTCGAAGGGCGCGCGCAGGACCTCGTAATCCTGCAGCGCGCGGACGCGGCGGTACTCGGCCGCGGCCCCGCGCAGATCGGCGTTGGCCTGGTCCAGCTCCTGCTGCGACATGATCCCCTTCGGCGCGAGCCGGCGCGCGCGCGCCGCGAAGCGCCGCCGGACCTCCAGGGTCGATCGCGCCGAGTCGACCTGACGATCGGTCTCGGGCGCCGCGATGTGCGCGAGGACCTGCCCGCGCTTCACCCGGTCGCCCTTGTCGACGCGCATCTCGCTCACGTAGCCGTTCACCTTCGCGTACAGCGTCGTCTGGAGCAGGGCGCGCACGTCGCCGGGCAGCGTCACCTTCCGCTCGGCCGTGGGGAGGCCCACCGGCGCGACGAGGACGCGCGGTCCCTCGTCCGCGGCGTGGGCGAGCCGCTCGCGCTGCGCGGCGTCGCGCCGGTGGCGGGCGACCGAGAGCGCCACCGCACCGACGAGCGCCAGCACGACCGCGATCGCGAGCGCGACGAGGAGCCTGCGGCGCGCGCGCGGGGAGGTCTCGCCGCTCACGCGCGGCCTCCCTCGGGCGCGTCCCTCGCGGGCTCGGCGATCTCCTCCTCGAACCGGACGTCGAGCACGTGCTTGTGGGGCATCTTCCTGCGCACGAACGTGTAGACCACCGGCACGAGGAAGAGCGTCGTGAACGTCGCCGCGAGCAGGCCGCCGATGACGGCGCGCCCGAGCGGCGCGTTCTGCTCGCCGCCCTCGCCGACCGCGAGCGCCATCGGGAGCATGCCGAGGACCATGGCGAGCGCGGTCATGATGACCGGGCGGAGGCGCGTCCGCCCCGCCGCGCGCATCGCCGCGGCGGGCCCGGGGTCGCGCTCGGCCGCGGCGCGCGTGTCGTTCGCGAAGGAGACGATGAGGATGCTGTTCGAGGTGGCGATGCCGACCGCCATGATGGCGCCCATGAACGACTCGACGTTCAGCGTGGTGCCGGTCAGGGCGAGGAGCCACAGGATCCCGACCAGCGCGCCGGGCACCGCCACGAGGATGATGACCGGGTCCGACCACGACTGGAACAGCACGACGAGCAGGAGGTAGACGAGCGCGACCGCGAGGAAGAGGCCGAGGCCGAGCAGGCCGAAGGCGCGGAACATGCTCTCGCTCTGGCCCCGCAGCTGGAGGCTCGTCCCCGGCGGGAGCTCGATCCGGCCGAGCGCCTTCTGAATGTCCGACGCCACCGCGCCGAGATCGCGGCCCGTCGCCGCGAGCTGCACCTCGACGATGGGCTGCACGGTGTCGTGCGAGATGGCCGCCCTGCTCGTGCGCGGGTGGAGCACCGAGACGGAGCCGAGGTACGGCGCCGCGACGCCGCCGGGGACGGCGGCCTCGGCTGGCGCGCCGCTCGCCTGGGCCGCGCCGCCGCCCGCCGAGAGCGGCGTGACGAGGAGGTCGCTCACGTCCTTGATGCGATCCTGCGGCGTCTGGACGGCGACGTTGTAGTTGATGCCGGTGCGCGGGTTCACCCAGAAGCTCGGGGCGGCGAGGGTGCTCGACGAGAGCGAGGTGAGCAGGCTCGCCGCCACGTCGCGCTCGGAGAGCCCCAGCGTCTGCGCTTGCTCGCGATCCACGTCGACCGCGAGCGCGGGGCGATCGAACACCTGCGCGAGGTGCGCGTCGGTCGCGCCGGGCACGCGCCGGACCTCCGCGATGACGCGCTGGGCGGTCGCGAGCGCCGCGTCCGGATCGCGCCCGACCACCTCGACGTCGAGCTGCGCCGGCAGGCCGAAGGAGAGCACCTGCGTCACGACGTCGGCCGGCTCGAACCAGAAGGACGCGCCGGGGAAGCGCGGCGGGAGCTCGGCGCGGAGCCTCTCCATGAGCTGCGCGGTGGGCCGGTGGCCGGGCCGGAGCGAGACGCGGATCTCGGTGTCCTCGCCCCCCGCGTTGCTCGTCGAGACGAACGCGAGGTTGTAGAAGAGCGGGATCCCGATGTTGTCGACGAGGCCCTCCACGTCACCGCCGGCGAGCTCGCGCACGGCGCGCTCGACCTCCATCACCCGCCGCTCCGTCACCTCGATGCGGGTGCCCGCCGGCGCGCGGTAGTGGAGGCGCATCTGCCCGGTGTCCACGGCCGGGAAGAAGTCGAGCCCGACCACGCGCGGGAGCGCGAGGCTGCAGGCGACGAGGAGCGCCGCCGCCGCCGCCACCGCCGCGCGATGCGCCAGCACGACCGCCAGCGCGGCGTCGTACCCGCGCTGGAGCTGCTCGAAGCGCCGGTCGCGCCAGGCGTTGAAGCGCCGCGACCAGCCGCCGCTCCGCACGTGCGCCTCGGCGTGGTGCTCGAGGAGCAGGCGCGCGAGCGACGGGACGAGCGTGCGCGAGAGGAGGTACGAGGCCAGCATGGCGAGGACCACCGCCAGCGCGAGCGGCCGGAAGAGGAAGCGCGCGGGCCCGGTGAGGAGCACGACCGGGAAGAAGACGATGCAGATGCAGAGCGTCGCCGCGAGGGCGGGCGTCGCGATCTGCTGCGCGCTGTCGAGCACGACGCGCGTGAGGCTGTGCGGCGTCCCGTCCGGCCAGCGGTTCCCCTGGTTGCGGTGGATGTTCTCCACCTCGACGGTGGCGTCGTCCACGAGCATGCCGATGGCGAGCGCGAGCCCACCCAGCGTCATGAGATTGAACGTCTGGCCGGCGAGGAAGAGGCCGATGATCGACACCAGGATCGCGATCGGGATCGAGCTGCACACGATCGCCATGCCGCGCCAGCTCCCCAGGAAGAAGAGGATCATGAGCGAGACGAGGGCCGCCGCGAGCAGCCCCTCGCGCAGCACCTCCCGCACCGCGGCTCGGACGAAGACGCTCTGGTCGAAGTCGAGCTTGAGCTCGATCCCCTGCGGCGCCGCCTTCTGCAGCGCGGGGAGCATCTCGCGCACGGCGTCCACCACCGCGAGCGTGCTCGACCCCGACTTCCGGAGCAGCGCGAGGTAGGTGGCACGCTGCCCGTTCACGTGGACGACGTTCGTCTGGACCGCGAACCCCTCGTGCACGTGCGCCACGTCGCCCAGGCGGACGAGCCGCCCGTTCACCTCGCGCACGGGGATCTGGTCGAACTGCGCGATCTGGGCCGGGCTGTTGTTGAGCTGGACGTCGTACTCGGTCTCGCCGAGCCGTGCCGTGCCGGCCGGCAGGATGACGTTCCCGTTCGTGAGCGCGTTCACCACGTCCTGGGGCGAGAGCCCGCTCGCGGCGAGGCGCTCCGGCTCGAGGTCCACCATGACCTGCTTCTGGCGGCCGCCGTACGGCGCCGGCGTGGAGAGGCCCGGCACCGTGAAGAGCCGGAGCCGCAGCACGTTGAGGCCGTAGTCGAAGAGATCCTGCTCGCCCGCGCCCTGCCCCGAGATGGTGAGCTGCGCCACGGGCACGTTGCTCGCGTTGAATTGCAGGATGGTGGGCGGCGTGATGCCAGGCGGCATGCCGCGAAGGACGGTGTTGCACACGGCCGAGATCTGGGCGATCGCCGCCGCGATCTCCGTGCCCGGCTGGAAGTAGACCTTGACGAGGCCGACGCTGGAGATCGACTGGGAGTCGATGCGCTCGATGTCGTTCACCGTCGTCGAGAACGCCCGCTCGGTGAGGTAGACGACGCGCTTCTCCATCTCGTCCGGCGTGAGGCCCGGGTAGTTCCAGACCACCACCACGACCGGGATGTCGACCGAGGGCAGGACGTCGACGCGGATTCGCGAGAGCGAGAGCGCGCCGAAGACGGCGATGGCGAGGCACAGCGTCGCGACCGTGTACGGCCTGCGCAGCGCGAGACGGACGATCCACACGGTGGTTCCCTGGGGCGAGGCCCGCCTTGTCGGATCGCGTCCGCGGGCACGTGGCCGCGTGGTGCGCGGTCAGTCTCCCCTGCCCGTTCCCGTTCCCTGCGGCGCCGTGCCGCCGGGGCCAGCACCGGTCCCTGTCGCGGTGCCCATGTTCGGGGCCGGCGCGGCGCCGGCCTGCGCGCCGCGCGAGAGCTCCTCCCACCGCCGCTGCGCCGCCAGCGCTTCCTGCCCCAGCTCCGAGGCGCGCGCCCTGGCCTGCTCCTCGGCGCGCTTCGCCTCGGCCGCGGCCGAGTCGGCCGGCTGCGCTCCCCCTGTGGGGGCCGTGACGGACTGGGCTCGGACCGACTCCCCGCGCGCCGCCCGCGCGTGGACCTCGGCGGCGTCGACGTCGGCCTGGCGCGCCGCCACGAGCTTGTTCGCGTAGTCCCAGTGCGCATCCGCGACGCTGCGGCGCTGCTCCGCCACTCGGGCGGTCTCCTCCGCGCGCGCCTGCGCGACGCTGTCGAGCGCCCGGGTCGCGGACTCGAGCTGCGCCTGCGCGCCCGCCTGCTGCGCGTCGGCGGCCGAGCGCTCCGACCTTGCCGCCTCCAGCTCGCGCTGCGCGTCCAGGAGGCGGCCTCGGGCGCGAGTGACCTCGTCCTGCGCGCGGGCCGGCTGCGGCGCCGCCGCAGGCCCGGTCGCCTGGGCCGACCCAGGCACCGGCCGCGCGGCCGCCCCCGTGGTCGGCTGAGCGGCGGACGGCGGTTGCGCCGCGGCTCCTTGCGGATGCTCCTCCCTGGCGCTCCTCGACGAGGCACAACCACCCGCCGCGAGGACGGCCGCGGCGATAAGGGCGCGCTTCATGGATTCCTCCGTGCTCCGCGCGTAGTTCTGGCGCGGGCTGCCCGCCGGGCGAGAGCTCGCTGGCCGGCGAGCGCCCGACGGATCGAGTGATGCCGCGAAGTTATGGCTCGCCGGCGCAGGCAGCAACGCAGGGAGGCTCGCCGCCCGCCGAGCGGCTCCCGGTCGGGACGTGCCGCACGCGGCGGCCGCCGGCAGGAGCACCACCATCTTCAACGAGGAGGTGTCGCGATGGACCTCGTGAACCCGATCGTTCGACGCTGGTTGAAGGAAGGCGAGGAGGATCCCGACGGCTTCTGGAGCCGCGCCGCCGCCGAGCTGCCCTGGTTCCGGAGGTGGGATCGCGCCTTCGACTGGGAGTACCCGAGCTTCCGGTGGTTCTCGGGCGCGCGGACGAACCTGTGCCACGCCGCGCTCGATCGCCACGTGGCGCGCGGCGAGGGCGGCCGCGCCGCCATCGTCTACGCGAACGAGCGCGGCGAGCGGCGCGTCTTCACCTACGTCCAGCTCCTCCGTCACGTCGAGCGCGCGGCGGCCGCGCTGCGAGGAATGGGGATCGCGAAGGGTGACCGCGTCACCCTGTACATGCCGACCTGCCCCGAGGCGATCGTCCTCATGCTCGCCACCGTCCGGATCGGCGCGATCCACAGCGTCGTGTTCGCCGGGTTCGGCGCGAAGGCGCTCGCGGATCGCATCCAGGCGAGCGGCTCGCGCCTCGTCTTCACGGCCGACGTCGTCTTCCGCAAGGGGAAGGAGATGCGGCTCAAGGAGATCGTGGACGAGGCGCTCGCGCTCGGCGCGGGCCGGGTGGAGCATGCGGTCGTCCTCCAGCGCAGCGCCATTCCCGCGCCGATGCAGCACGGCCGAGATCTCGAATGGCCAGAGTTCCTGGCGCGCGCCGCGGGCCAGCGCGGCGACTGGGTGGAGATGGAGGCGAACGAGCCGGCGTTCATCCTCGCCACCTCGGGCACCACGGCGAAGCCGAAGCTCGCGGTGCACGTCCACGGCGGGTACCAGGTGCACATCCACGCGATGGGGCGCTGGTGCTTCGGCCTGCACGAGCGCGACGTCTGGTGGTCCACCTCCGACATCGGCTGGATCGTCGGCCACAGCTACATCGTCTACGCGCCGCTCCTCACCGGCTGCACGACGGTGGCGTACGAGGGCGCCATCGACTACCCCGGGCCGGAGACGCTGTGGCGGATCGTCGAGGAGCTGGGCGTCACGGGGGTCTTCACCTCGCCGACGGCGGTCCGCCTCCTCATGCGCTACGGAGAGGCGCCCGCGCGGGGCTTCGACCTGAGGTCTCTCGAGCGGATGCTCTGCGCCGGCGAGGTCCTGAACGCGCCGGCATGGGAGTGGCTCCAGAAGCGCGTGCTCGACGACCGGGTCCCGGTGATCGACCACATGTGGCAGACCGAGACGGGCGGGCCGGTGTTCGGGAACCCGTACGGCATCGCCATGCTGCCCATCAAGCCGGGATCCGCGACGC
>DASWDS010000210.1:0-10853 GCA_036395165.1 Anaeromyxobacteraceae bacterium
CCTACCGTCAGACGTTCAACGAGAACCTCATTCGCGCCTCGGACGGCACGGTGGCGAGCCTGAAGAGCTGGGGCGTCGTCGGGTCGGTCGGGTACGAGTTCTAGGCGTCCACGCCGCAGAGATCGCGCGGCGCTCGATGGCAGCGCCGCGCCGAGGGGGCCCCGCGCCGAGACGGGGCCCTCGGCGTCTGCGGTTCGGAAGTTGCGAAAGGCGGACGCATGACTCCTCCTCGCGCCGGACCGATAGCGGAGGAACGCCTCTCGCTCGATCGGCCGCTGTCCTCGAGGCTGGCTGTTCAACCTCTGAACAGTCTGCTCCCGCTCGGGACAGCCCTGTCGGGCACCGCGCAGGCCCGCTCACGTGAACTCGCTTACTTTCCACCCATGCCGGAGCTCACGCCGCGTGGTCCGGAAATTGCGAGAGGAGAGGGCGTGACCGTCGCGCTGATCCAGCCCGCCCAGTTCCTTCGACCGCACCGCACCAGCGCGATCGGTCGCGCTCGACCCTGGCATCCCGTCGAGCTCCTGCCGCTCGCGTACTACGTCGCCGCCGCCGCGGTCCTGGCCGTCGCGGGGTACCCGGCGTGGCGGATCGCCGGCGTCGCGCTCCCAGCCGCGGCGCAGCAGCTCGGGATGTGGCGGATGCGCTCGTACGATCCCAGGGCGTGCGCGAGGGCGGCCGCGGCGCAGTGCGCCTGGGGGGCGGCCTTCGTCCAGCTCGGCTGTCTCGCGACGTCCATCGTCGCGGTGGCGTTGACGGGTGGCGTGGCGAGCCCCCTGCTCGTCATCGCGATCACGTCCTACCTGGCGGCGGTGCTGTTCGCGGGCGACCGGCGCGAGACGCGCCTGTTGCTGGCGGTGACGGCGGTGGACGTCGGCGTGCTCGCCCTGCTCCCCGCGGCCTGGACCGGTCCGGCGCTCACGAGGCCCGTCTACGGGGCACTCGTGGTGATGAGCGTCCTCGGCATCGGGGCGGTGCTCGCGCCGTTCCACCGCGCGACGCGCGACGTCCGCGACGCGCTCGCCCGCGCGCGGGAGGAGGTGGCATCGGAGGCGCTCTGCCGCGCGCGCAACCTGGAGCAGGTCGGCGCGAAGGTGGCCCACGAGCTCAAGAACCCGCTCAGCGCCATCAAGGCGCTCATCCAGCTGGGCGCGCGCGAGGCCCCGGACGTCCTCTCGCAGGAGCGGCTCCAGATCGTGGAGAAGGAGATCTCGCGGATGCAGGAGATCCTCACGGACTATCTCTCCTTCACGCGCCCGCTGCAGGAGGTGAGGCCCGAGCGGACCGAGCTGGGAGCGCTCGTCTCCGAGGCGCTCGGGGTGCTGTCGGCGCGAGCCGACGACGGTCGCGTGACCCTCTCCGCCCGGGGCGATGGGACGATTGAGGCGGATCCGCGCCGCCTCAGGGAGGCCATCCTGAACCTCCTCGCGAACGCGATCGAGGCCACGAAGCCGGGGGGAGACGTCGCCGTCGAGGTGCTGCGGACGGAGGACGCCGCCGAGATCGCGATCCGCGACACGGGCTCCGGGATGCCGCCCGAGACCCTGGGGCGCCTCGGCACGCCGTTCTTCACGACACGTGAGGGAGGCACGGGCCTCGGCGTGGTGCTGGCGCGCTCCGTGGTGGCGCAGCACGGCGGGGCGCTCCGCTACGAGAGCGAGCCCGGCCGTGGGACGACGGCCATCATCACGCTCCCCACCCGCCAGGCATCGTCGAGGTATCGCGATGGAGCGCGTGCTGCTCGTTGACGACGAGCCCTCGGTCCTGTTCGCCCTGAAGGAGATCGTCCGCGCTCGCGGATGGGAGCCGCTCCTCGCGCGCTCCGGCGCGGAGGCCCTCGCGCTCGTGGACCGCGCCGACACGGTCGTGACCGACTTCGCCATGCCCGAGATGGACGGAATGGAGCTCCTGCGCGCGATCCACGAGCGCGACGAGAGCCTGCCGGTCATCATGCTCACCGCGCACGGCTCGGAGCGGCTGGCCGTCCGCGCGATCAAGGCGGGCGCCTACGAGTACGTGACCAAGCCGTTCGACGTGGACGAGACGACGATCGCGCTCGAGCGCGCGCTCGAGGCGCGCGCCCTCCGCATGCGCAACCGGCAGCTCGTCGCGGAGCAGGCCATCGGCCGCCGCATCATCGGCGAGTCGGCCGCCGTGCGCAGCCTCCTCGGCGCGACCGCGCGCGTGGCGCCCAGGGACATCACCGTCCTCGTGCGCGGCGAGACCGGAACGGGGAAGGAGCTCATCGCGTCGCTCCTCCACGCCCAGAGCAGGCGCGCGGCCCGGCCGCTGGTGCGCTTCAACTGCAGCGCCATCCCGGCGGAGCTCGCCGAGGCGGAGCTCTTCGGGCACGTCAAGGGAGCGTTCACCGGCGCCACCCAGGCGCGGCCGGGGTTCTTCGCGGAGGCCAACGGCGGCACGCTCGTCCTCGACGAGGTCGGGGAGCTGCCGCTCGGCGTCCAGGCGAAGCTCCTCCGCGCGCTGCAGGAGGGCGAGATCCAGCCGGTGGGCTCGGGGCGCACCGAGAAGGTGGACGTCCGAATCGTGGCCAGCACGAATCGCGATCTGACGGCCGAGATCGCGGCGAGCCGGTTCCGCGAGGATCTCTATTATCGCCTCGCGGTCGTCGAGCTGGTGGTGCCCCCGCTGCGCGAGCGCCGCGAGGACATCCCGGCGCTGGCACATGAGTTCGCGCGCCGTTACGCGGAGCGCTTCGACATCGACGACGCGCGGCTCGCGCCCGCGCTCGTCGAGCGCCTCTGCGCGCTCGAGTGGCCCGGGAACGTCCGGCAGCTCGAGAACACCGTGGCGCGCATGGTCGCCATGAGCGGCGGGGGTGAGATCGGGACAGGGGCGCTCTCCGGTTCGGCGCCGGGTGAGGCGGCGCCCCGGACGAGCGCGGAAGGCTCGGCGGAGCCCGCGGCGGCCGAGAACGGGTCGCTCACCTTGCGGGAGCAGATCGACACGCTGGAGCGGACGGTGATCACCCGCACCATGACCGCGGTCGGCGGGAACCAGTCGGAGGCGGCGCGCCGCCTCGGGATCAGCCGCAACACCCTGATCGAGCGGCTGCGGCGGTACGAGATCGCCGCCGACTTCGGCGCCAGGAGCTGACGCAGGACGCTCACCGGAGCGCCGCCACCCATGGGGCGGGGGGTGACGCCGGTCACGCGCCCGCCGGAGCGCCGCCTTCCCAGGCCGCGTGCCGACCTTCCGCGTCGGCCGTCCGGACGCCCCGCGCCCGCGGGAGCCGGACCGTGAAGGTCGTCCCCTGTTCGGCCGTCGAGTCGACGGCGATCGTGCCCGCGTGGGCGTCCACGATCTGCCGGACGATGTAGAGGCCGAGGCCGAGGCCCCTCGCATGCGAGGATGCCTCCCGCGCGGCCGGCCCGCGTCGGAAGGGCTCGAACAAGACCGGCAGGAGCTCGGGCGCGATCGCCGGCCCCTCGTTCCGGACCTCGAGGATGACCTCCTCGTCGTCGCCGCGGACCAAGAGCCGCACGGGCGCGCCCCTCGCGCCGTGCTTGACGGCGTTCCCGACCAGGTTCGACACGACCTGGGCGAGCCGCGCCGGGTCCCACGAGCCGCGCGCATCCCCTTGCCCGTCGATCTCGATGGCGACGTGGGGCTCTGCGGCCAGGAGCTCCTCGACCACCCCGCGACACAGCTCGTGCATGTCCGTCGGCACGGGCGCGATCGGCAGCCTCCCCTTGAAGCGGCTCTCGCTGAAGTCGAGCAAGGTCTCGATGAGCTCGAGCATGCGCTTCCCCGCGCGGTCGATCGCGGCGAGGCTCTCGCGCACGTCCTCCGGGAGCTCGTTCCGCCGCAGCAGGAGCGAGGCCAGCACCCGCACGGCGCCCAGCGGGTTCCGGAGGTCGTGGCCGAGGATGCCCATCACCTGCTCGCGAAACGCGAGCGCCTGCGCCAGCTCGTGCTGGGTCCGCTTCTGCTCGACGATCTGGCCCGCTCGCCGCGCCAGCTCCTCGGCGAGCGCGAGATCCTGGGGTCCGTACCGTCGCTCCGACTGGGAGGTCACGAGGAAGGTCATGACCGCCAGCGAGCTCCCGAGATCCAGCGGGATGGCGATCGCCGAGCGCGCCTTGATCCCGCGAAGGAGCTCGAAGTACTCGCCGTCGGTCTGCTCGCGGAGCAGGTCCAGCGTGTACTCGGAGATGAGCACCGGCCGGCCGGAGCGCAGCGCCTGCGCGGCCGGCAGCCTGCGCCGGGCCGGGTGATGGATGGGGAGGCGAGGGAGCGCGTTCGCGAGCGCCGCCCCGGCGGCGTCGCCACAGGCCACCTCCGCGATCCGGACCTCGCCGCCCTCCAGGACGTCGACGAAGCACCAGTCCGCGAGCTCGGGGATGGAGAGCCGCGCGACCGCAGCCAGGACGTCCTTGTAACCCAGGGTGGCGGCGAGATCGCCGAGCTTCGAGAGGAGGGAGAGCCGGGCCTGCGCTCTCCTGCGATCCTCACCGAGCCGCGCCGCGAGCGCGAGCGCCGGCGCCACGACCTGCCGCTCGACGACCTGCCTCATCGCCTCGAGTGACTCGACCAGCATGCGCCTCGGCTCTCCTCCTGCGCGCATGGGCCGGCGAGCGCGCGAGGCGATCCGATAGCGATGAGCCTTGGCCGCGACCACCCGCCGGGCCGCCTTCGAAGGGGTGCCCTCATCGTCGTGGTCGAGGGGCGGCTCGGTCACCGGTCGAGCGAGTGGAGGTCTATTCAGCCCTCCGGCTCGAGCTGCTCGGAGCTCCCCTGCGCCCGCATCATCGCCACGCGCGCGGCGCGGAGCGGGCCGTCGATCGAGCCACGGCCGGTGAGCGCCGCGTGTTCGCTGCCGGGCTCGCTCCGCTCCTTGGCTCGATGGTCTCGGGCGATGAGGAGGTAGATGGCGGGCAGGAAGAAGAGCGTGAAGAGCGTGCCGATGGTCATGCCCGAGACGAGCACGAGGCCGATGCTGTTGCGCGCCTTCGCGCCCGGACCGCTCACGAGCGTGAGGGGGAAGTGGCCGAACACCGTCGCCACGCTCGTCATGAGGATCGGGCGGAGGCGCGTCACGGCGGCGTTCTTCACCGCCTCGAGCTTCGAGAGCCCCTGCTCCTGGAGCTTGTTGGCGAACTCGACGATGAGGATGCCGTTCTTCGCCACCAGGCCGACGAGCGTCACGAGGCCGACCTGGGAGTAGACGTTGAGCGTCGTCGTCCAGCCGTCGGTGAAGTAGCGGATCGTCGGGTTCGGCATCTTCAGGAACATCATCACCATCGCGCCGAACATCCCGAGGGGCACCGAGCCAGCCAGGATCACGAACGGATCCCGGAAGCTGTTGAACTGCGCGGCCAGCACCAGGAAGATCAGCACCACCGCGAGCAGGAACGCCGGCAGGAACTTGTTCCCCTCCGTGCGCAGCTGGCGCGACTCGCCGGTGTAGTCGAGCCGGTAGCCCTGCGGGAGGATCTTCGCGGACTCGTCCTCGAGGAACCGGAGCGCCTGGTCGAGCGGCCGCATCGCCACGCCGCTGATCTTCACGGAGTTGAGCTGCTGGAAGCGATTGAGCGAGCGCGGGGTGACGCTGTCGCTCAGCGTGGCGACGGAGTCGAGCGCGATGAGCTGTCCATTGGGGCCGGTGACGTAGATGTCCTTGAGCTGATCCGGGTTCAGGCGCTCGGAGCGCAGGACCTGGGGGATCACCTTGTAGCTGCGCCCGCCGATGCTGAAGCGGTTCACGAAGTTGCCGCCCATCGCGGCGCCGAGGTCCTGGCCCACGCCCTGGAGGTTCAGCCCCAGCTCCGCCACCTTCTCCCGGTCGATCTCGACCTCCGACGAAGGCTGGTCGAGCTTCACGTCGAGGAGCGGCGGAAACGCGAACATCTTGCTCGCCACCGCCTTCTCCTGGATCTTCTTCGCGAAGTCGAGGACCTCCGAGGTCTCCGCGGTCGAGGCGATGACGAACTCGACCGGGAACTGGCCGCCGCCGGGGAGCGCGGGGGGAAGGATCGGGAAGGTCTGGATGCCAGGGATGGCCGCGACGCGGGCGGTCACCTCCGGGAGGATCTCGAACGCGCTCCGCTTCCGTTCCTCCCAGGGCTTGAGCGTGAAGCCCCAGAAGCCGGTGTTGGGGGAGGTGATCTGGAACGTGAAGTTCGACTCCGGGATCCCCTTCACCGTCCGGTACACCTCGTGCGTCAACGGCGTGAGCTGGTCGAGCGTCGAGTTGGAGGGCGTGTTGACCACGCCGAGGATCACGCCCTGGTCCTCCGTCGGGGCGAGCTCCCTCGGCGCCTGGGTGAACATCGCGAGCGCGAGGAGGCTCACCACGATCCACGCGGCGTAGATGGAGCCGCGCGCGTCGAGCGACCGCTGGAGGAGCCTGGCGTACAGGCCCTTGATGCGCTCGAACCCTCCGTTGATCCGCCGCGCGAGCCCCCGCTCCTCGGCGCGGAGGAGGTACCCCGACATCATCGGGGAGAGCGTCAAGGCCACGACGCCCGAGATGGTGACGGCGCCGGCCAGCGTGAGCGCGAACTCCCGGAACAGCGAGCCGGTCAGGCCGCCCTGGAACGCGATGGGCGTGTAGACCGCCGCGAGCGTGATGGTCATCGCGATGATGGGACCGACGAGCTCGCGGACGCCGTGGATCGCCGCGTCGACCGGTCGCATGCCGTCGCGGAGGTGACGCTCGACGTTCTCGACCACCACGATCGCGTCGTCCACCACGAGCCCGACCGAGAGCACGATCGCGAGCAGCGTCAGGAGGTTCACCGTGAACCCGAAGACCTGCATCAGGAACACCGCCCCGACGAGCGAGACGGGGATCGCCACCACCGGCACGAGCACCGAGCGCAGCGAGCCGAGGAAGAGGAAGATGACGATCACGACGATGAGGAGCGTCTCCCCCAGCGTCGTCTGCACCTCCTTGATCGCATCGCGGATGTAGGCGGTGGCGTCGTAGGCGACGCCGGCCTTGATCTGCTCGGGGATCTCCTTCCGGAGCGCGTCGAGCTCGGTGCGGACGCCCTGGATCACGTCGAGCGAGTTTGCGTTGGGGAGCGCCCAGATCCCGATGAAGACCGCGGTCTGCCCGTTGAAGGCCACCGCCGTGTCGTAGTCCTCGGCGCCGAGCACCACGTCGGCGATGTCGCCGAGCCGGACCGCTGACCCGTCCTTCTCGCGGACGACGAGCTGCTTGAACTCCTTCGCCGAGCGCAGGTCGGTGTTGGCGGTGAGGTTCACCTGGACGAGCGAGCCCTTGGTCTGGCCGATCGCGGCGAGGTAGTTGTTGGCGGCGAGCGCCTGGCGCACCTGGGCCGGGCTCACGTTGAGGGCCGCCATCCGGTCGGGCTTCAGCCAGATGCGCATCGCGAACGTCCGCGCCCCGATGATGTCGGCGCGCTGCACCCCCTGGATCGCGGAGAGGCGCGGCTGGACCACTCGGACCAGGTAGTCGGTGATCTCGTTCTGCTTCAGGAACTCGGAGGAGAAGGAGAGGTAGGCCGAGGCGAACTGGCTGTCGGCCGACACGACGCTGAGGACGGGGATCTCGGCGTCGGGCGGGAGATCGCCGCGGACCTGGTCGACCTTCGAGCCGATCTCGGAGAGGGCCCGCGTGGCGTCGTGGTTGAGCCGGAGCCGGGCGCGGATGATCGAGACGTTCTGCTTGCTCTCCGACTCGATGTAGTCGATGCCGTTGGCGGCGGCGATGGCGCGCTCGAGCGGCGTCGTGATGAAGCCGCGCACGAGCTCCGCGTTCGCGCCCACGTACGTGGTGGTGACCGTGATCTCGGCGTTCTCGCTGCGCGGGTACTGGCGGGCGTTGAGCGTCCGGATCGCCTGGACGCCGGCGATGACGATGACGAGGCTGACGACGATCGCGATGACCGGGCGCCGGATGAAGAGGTCGGTGAAGTTCATGATGGGCTCCGGTCCCTCACTCGTCGGTCGGCTTCGGGGCGAGCTGCGGCTTGGGCGCGAGGGCGTCGTTCACGGCGACCGCGGTGCCGTTCCTCAGCTTGAAGGCGCCGCTGCCGACGAGCGTCTCCCCCGCGCGCAGTCCGGAGACCACCGCGATGAGGTCGCCCCGGCGCTCTCCCAGGCGGACGAACTTCTGCCGGGCGACGGCGACGGTCTTCCCGGCCCGGTCCTTGTCCTGCTCGATCGCGAACACCGAGTCGCCGTAGGGCGCGAAGATGACCGCCGTCGCCGGGATCGTGAGCACCGGCCGCGCGTCGGACGAGAGGACCTCCACGTTGGCGAACATCCCGGGCCGGAGGCGCCCGTCGTCGTTCGGGAACGTCGCCCGGACGCGGACGTTGCGCGTGGCCGGGTCCACCTCGGGGTTGATGGTGGTGATGACGCCGTCCCACGCGGCGTCGCGGAACGTGTCGGTGCGCATGCGAGCTCGCTGGCCGGAGCGGAGGTCCGCGAGGGCCTGCTGGGGGAGCCAGAAGTCCGCGTGGATCGGGCTCACCGCCTGGAGCGAGGCGATGGGGGTTCCCGGCGAGACGATCTGGCCGAGCTCCACCTGGCGGATCGCAATTCGCCCGTCGAACGGCGCGCGCACGGTCTTCTTCGCGATGACGGCCTTGAGATTGGCCACCGCCGCGTCGGCCTGCTTCGCGCGCGCCTCGGCGGCGTCGAGGTCCGCCTGGGCGTTGGCTTCGCCCTGGCGCAGCCTCCGCGTCCGCGCCAGGTTCAGCTTCGCGAGCGTCGCGTCCGCGGCGGCCGAGTCGAGCTGGGTCTCCTCCGCGGAGGTGTCGAGCTTGACGAGCACCGCCCCCCGCCTCACCGAGCCGCCGGACTCGAACGTGATCTCGCGCACGCGTCCGGGGACCTCGGCGCCGAGGGTCACGCCCCGAACCGCGACGAGCGACCCGATCGCCGCCCGCGTCCCCTCCCATCGAGCGGCCTCGACCTTGGTGGAGGTGACAGCCTCCGGGGGCGGCACGAAGGACTCGCCGGCCCTGACCATGGTGACGATCTGGCCGGCCTTCACCCCGACGAGGATGCCGGCGACGAGGACCAATCCGACGGCGACGACGATGCGCTGCTTGGTCTTGCTCTTCATGGACGCTCCCGATTGGAACCAGGGACCCGGTTGCAGGCGACGGGCCAGACCGCGATTCGCAGGCTGGCCGGCGAGATGGCGCCGCTCCCACGGCGCGCGCCGGGGAGCGACTGAGCAGATCGCTCAACCTTCGAGCAGCCTGCTGAAGGACTGACGCGTGTCGCTATCAGGGCGCTCTCCTCCCGGGGCCCTCGAGGAGGCTCTCCCCGGCCGCGATGCGAAGCTGCGCCCGCGAGTTGACGAGGTCGGCGTCGGCCTGGATGCGCCCGGCGTCGGCGGCAAAGGCGTCGCGCTGGGCCTGGAGGAGGTCGAGCTGCGTCGCCGCGCCGGCCTGGTATCGCTCGAGCGCGAGCCTGGAGGCCTGCGCGCTGACCTCCGCCCCGACCCGCGCCGACCGGCTCCGCGCGACGGCGGTCCGGACCGTCGCCCAGGCGCGGTGGATGTCGTCGCGGGCGGCGAGCCGCGCGCGCTGCTCGCGCGCTCGCGCGGCGTCCGCCGCCGCGTCTTGTGAACGGATGTTCGCGAGCGTCGTGAGGTCGAACGTCCAGGTGAGGCCGACGATGCCCTGCCAGGAGGCCTCCCGCCCGACGAAGCCCGTGGCGTTGCTGGTCCGCTCCGTCATGGCCGCGCTCAGGCTGGGGGCGAGCGCGAGGCGCTGGGCCGACGCCTGCTGCTCGGAGGCGACGCGGCTCTCGATCGCCGCCGCGAGCGAAGGGATGCGCTCGTCCGGCGCCTGGAACCGTTCGAGCGGAGGCTCCTCGTGGAGATCGTCGGTGAGCGCCACCTGGCCCTGGAGCTCGGGCACGATCCCGGTCGCCGACTGGAGCGCGCGCGCGACGAGGGAGACCTGGAGCTCCGCGCCCGCGAGCTGCTGGACGTCGCGCTCCACCTCGGCCCTGGCGCGATCCACGTCCAGCAACGGGGCGCTCCCCGCCTCGTGCTGCCGCTCGGCGATCCGGAAGCTGGCCTGGGCCACCTCGAGCGCCCGCCGCGAGGAGTCCACGAGCGCCACGTTGGCGACGAGCTGGTAGTAGTCCTGGGAGACCTGCGCCTGGACTCGCAGGTCGGTCGAGGCCGCTGCCGTGGCGGCAGCCCTGGCGCTGGTCCGGGCAGCGGCGATCCGGGCGAAGCTCGAGAGGTCGACGAGCGGGACATCGAGGGTGGCGCTGCCGTCGAGCTGATCGTGCGGTGTGATGGTGACCGTCGCCGGCGGACCTCCGCCCGCGGCCGGGAGCTCGATCGCGGACTCGTACTGGTTGCGCGTATAGGTTCCCCGCAGCGACAAGCGCGGCAGCGCGCGGCCGAGGGCGGCATCCGCGTCCGCCCCGAGCTGCCTCCGGACGGCGTGCGCCTCGGCGTCGTCCGCGCCGGTCGCTCGGGCGCCACGCAGGAACTCGTCGAGCGGCTGCAGCGCGCTCGCGTGCGCCGCGAACCCCGCGCCGCCGACCGCGATCAGGACCTTCACCCACGACATGGCTCGCTCCTCCGGCGGCAACCGTGACGATGGAAAGGGCCCCGGCGAGGGCCGAGGCCGCGGTGGTGTGCTTCGTCGAGAGTCGGCGAGGCCGACGTGGACTCGGGTGTTGCAGGCGGCGGGCCACGCGATCCGGCTGCAGCGACACGAGAGATTGCGGCGTTGTCGCGGCCCCGGACCGCCGATCGGCAGCGTGTGAGCAACCGGCGGCGAGCAATTCGCTCAATCCGTGAGCATGCACGCGCGCTCGTCGCGGGTCCGCGCCCGTACCCTGGTGATCGAGCGTCAGCCCGCCGTACTCCGTCCTCACAACCTGGC
>DASWDS010000211.1:0-7728 GCA_036395165.1 Anaeromyxobacteraceae bacterium
CTCGGCGCCGAGGTCCGGCGCGCAGCCATCCGGCGGGATCCGGCGCGCTGGAGAAAGGTGGCGCTGTTCGCGGCGGGCGCGGCGCCGCTGCTCGCCTTCGCGGCTTGGGCCAACTGGGCACGCTTCGGCTCGCCGTTCGACTTCGGGCACGCGCATTTCTACGCGAATCGCGTCAACGCCGACATCCGGCGCCACGGCCTCTTCTCGGTCCACTACCTCGGGAAGCAGCTCCGGGCGGCCTTCCTGCGCCTGCCGCGGCTCGAGGGCGGGCGGCTCGGCTACGATCCGGACGGCATGTCACTATTCGTGACGACGCCCCTCTTCCTCCTCCTGCTCTTCCCGCGCGCGAGGCCGCGGCTGCACCTGCCGCTCTGGCTCACCGTCGCCGCCACCGCGCTGCCCGGCTTCCTCTACCAGAACACCGGCTACGTGCAGTTCGGCTACCGCTTCAGCCTCGACTACACGCCCTACCTGTTCCTACTCCTCGCGATCGGCGCGCGCCCCATGAGCCGCTGGTTCTGGGCGCTCGCGCTCTTCGGCGTGGCGGTGAATGCGTGGGGCGCGCTCGTCTTCGCGGGCGGGGTGAGCTGAAGCTTCAGTCCGCACCCTTCTCGACGCAGAACATCGCCACGAAGCGCGCCCAGGGCAGGAAGGACGCGCCCTCGGCCATGAGCCGCGCGTGGAGCTCGCGGGCGGAGGCGAGGAGCGCGTCGTCGGGCTGCGGCGCGTAGCGCGGGGCGAGCCCCGCGTCGCCGAGCACGCGCTCGACGAGGCTCTTCACGTTCCGCGCCCGGCCTTCGAGGGCGCCCTGCCGGTCGATGAGCCAGCCGATGAGCTGGCCGATGCGCTCGCGCGCCACCACGCGCCCGAGCGCGCCGCCGGCGACGAGGAGCCGGTTCACCTCGTCGGGATCGGCGTCGCGGACGACGAGCCAGGTGAGGGACGCCTCCGGGACGAGGCCGGCCGCCTCGAGGATCTGCCGGCACCGCGCGTCGTCGGCGGGCGCCGGGCAGCGGATCCGAACCACCGGCTCGCGGCGCGCGCCGTCCAGAGGGGCCATCGTGAGGCGTTCCTACCGTCAGCGCCTCGCCGGAGCAACCGGAGCGCCGGCAGCGGGTTAGGATCGACCCATGGCCGACCTCGACGAGGATGCGCTCGAGCTCCTGCGCCAGCGGAGCGAGCTCTCCATCGACCTGGAGGGGCGCCTCTGCCACCGTGGCGAGCCCATCACGCACGCGCGGACGCTGGAGGTGCTCTGGGGTTCGCTGGCGCGACAGGCGGACGGGCGATACCTGGTGCGCGTCGGGCGGGAGAGCGGCTACGTCATGGTCGAGGACGCCCCGTATGGCGTACGCGGGGTGACCTTCGACGAGGGATGGCCGGTCCTCCACCTCAGCGATCGGACCGAGGAGCCGCTCGATCCCGCGACGCTGAGCGTGGACGCCGAAGGGGTCCTGCACTGCGTCGTGAAGGGCGGGCATCGCGCGCGCTTCACGCGGACGGCGCAGATCGACCTCGGGCTCGTCCTCGAAGAGGAATCCGGATTCCCTGGCCGGTTCCTGCTCCGCCTCGGCGAGCGGACCTTCCCCGTTGCCTGCGAGTGATCGGCCGGCGCCCCGGGGGGTATGCTGGCGAGCGACCATTGCCCGGCCGCTCGCTGCCTCCTAGGTTCCCTGACTGGTGACCCGATGAACAGGGCTCTCGCCGTCCTGTGGCTCGCTGCCGCGCCGGTCCTCTGCGCGGCACAGACCTTCAACCTCGCCTCACCCTCGATCGCGGACGCGCTCCAGCAGATGGATCGCCTCTATGCGCGCGGCTCGTCTCGCGGCCTCTCGCGTCCACAGGACCTGCAGCAGACCTTCGTGCTGCCGGAGCGCCCGGGGCAGAACCAGGTCTCCTGGTACGAGTTCGACTGGCACCACTACGACGTGCCGTCCCCGTCGGGTGGCCAGGGCGGGATCCGGCTGTACTACTACGGGCGCGAGCGCGTCGTGGCGGAGCGCGCGCTCCCCGTCATCAGGGCCGCCTACCTCCGCCTCGTCGACCAGTTCCACTACACCCCGACGAAGCAGATCCCGTACATCCTCTACTCGTCGCAGCGCGAGTTCCAGACCACGAACGTCTTCCAGGTCTCGGAGTCGGTGCTCGGCGTCACCTCCCCGCGCGATCTCAAGATGTCGCTGCCGTACTTCGGGAACCACGAGCTCTTCCGCGAGGTCTCGACCCACGAGCTCGTCCACCAGTTCCAGATCCAGAAGCTGCTCGATCTCGCCGGCGCCGAGGAGATGAGCTCGCCCATCGAGTCGCTCCCGCTCTGGTTCATCGAGGGAATGGCCGAGTACTACTCGAAGGGCGGGCTCGACTCCGAGGCCGACCTCTATCTCCGCGACCTCGTCTGGAACCCGGATCCCGAGCGGCACTACGAGATCATCCCCTTCCAGGAGGACCGCTACCGCGGCTACATCCCGACCTACAAGCTGGGACAGGCGCGCATCACCTTCATCGCCGAGGTCTACGGGAAAGAGAAGATCCAGAGCTACCTCGAGAACTCGTACCTCCTCGGCACCGGCATCGGGGCGAGCGGCGAGCGCAACTTCGCGGCGCTCACGCGGCGCGTGCTGAACGAGTCGATCGAGCAGGTCGACGCGCGCTGGCGCTCGTGGCTGAAGAAGCGCTACTACCCCGAGTACATGCGCATCCGGCAGGACCTGCCGCAGGCGCGCGAGCTCCAGGACCTTCCGGCCGAGCCGGAGGCGTTCGAGGTCTCCACCGACGGCAACCTCGTCTTCTTCCGCGGGATCGACCGCGAGGCGGGCCGGGCCAGGCTCTACCTCATGGACGCGCGCTACCCGCGCGGCGCGGTCGAGGTCGCGGCCGACAACCAGCCCGGGATCGAGTCCCTCCACCCCATCGAGCACTCGGTCATGGCCATCACGGACGGCCTCCTCGCCTTCTCCGCGCAGAGCGGCGCGGGCGACGTGCTCTACGTCCAGTCGTACAAGTACCAGCCGCCGGGCGGGGGCAAGCCGCCCGTCCTGAAGCTCGGCGCGCGGCGGAGCCTCGATCTCAAGCACCCCACCGGCCGCCGCTTCCTCGAGATCTCCGACCCCGCCTTCTCGCAGGACGGGAGCCACCTCGCCTTCGTCGCGCTCACCGACGCTGGCCAGCAGGACATCTACCTCGTGCCGTCGAAGGGCGGGAAGGCGCGGCAGCTCACGGACGACGCCTTCGCCGAGCGCGGCCTCGCCTGGGGGAAGGACGGGATCTACTGCGCGTCGGACTCCACCGACCACGGCCGCTTCAACCTCTTCCGCGTCGACGAGGCCACCGGCGCGCGCACGCGCCTCACCACAGGCAACTGGAACGACGGCCACCCGCGCCCGCAGGCGGATGGGTCGGTCCTGTTCTCGTCGGACCAGACCGGGAAGCCGGACCTGTACCTGCTCAAGGAAGGCAAGGTCCGGAAGGTCACCGACTTCGCCACGGGGCTCTACGCGCCCGCGGCGGCGCCCCAGGCGCGCGGCATCTACGCCGGCACGTTCTACCGCGGCCGCTTCCGGCTCCTGGAGGTGCCGCGCGTGGCGTGGCTCGACGAGCCCACCGTCGCCGTCGCGCCGGCCGCGGGGCCCGTCCTCCCCATCCCGCAGGACGAGTTCCCGGACTGGACGCCGAGCTACAGCGCGTACGCGTGGGGCAACTGGCGGCCGGAGGCCGGCATCGTCTACGGCGGCGGCGCGTCGAACGCGATCGCCGGGCGCGCCGCGCTCCTCTTCTCCGACATCCTGCGCGACCGGATCCTCTACCTCGACCTGTCGATCTACGGATCGTTCGACCTCACGCAGGGCATCGCGCTCTTCGAGAACCGCGCGAGCCGCACCGCCTACGTGCTCGGCGCGTTCCACTTCGTGCAGCAGCAGATCGACAAGACCAACGCGAACCTCTCGTACTTGCAGCGCGACTTCGGCGCGATCGGCTCACTGCGCTTCCCGCTCGACCGCTTCCGCCGATTCGAGGTGGAGCTCGCGGTGGGCGGCGTGCAGCGCTACTGCCTCACGGATTTCAGCGTGACCAATCCCCTCTTCTGCGGCCCGCCGAGCGCGTCCCTCGCCGACTGGCAGACCCGCAACGGCGGCGTGAACCCGCAGATCGGGCCCACCTTCCGCTTCGGCTACGACACGGTCCGCTACGATCTCGCGGCGGGTCCCATCGCGGGGGGCGCGCTCCTCCTCGAGCTCGGCGGCGGTTGGCTGCCCTGGCGGCGTGCCATCCATGGCTTCGCGCGCACCGACATGGCGAAGTACTGGCAGATCTCGGGGCGCGCCAAGTTCTTCGTGCGCGTCGCGGGCGGCACGAGCTTCGCGCCGAACGAGGAGGGCCAGACGTGGGCGCGGAGCTGGTGGCTCACGTCGGCCGACAACCTGCGCGGCTACTACCCGCTCGACCTCGCCTACCTCATCGGCCAGAACTACTACGTCGCGAACGCCGAGCTGCAGCTCCCGCTCGACCCGCTCATCCGGCTCGCCATCTTCGACTACCTGGCCGGCGTGGCCGCCCTCGACTTCGGGGGCGTCTTCAACCGCCTGGAGACCGTGAAGGACGCGAGCGTGAAGGACGTGACCCGCTCCCCCAACGACTTCGGCGCGTGGGACGTCCGGAGCCTCACCGGCGTCCTCGGCGTCAACATGCTCTTCGGCCCGCTCCTCTTGCGCGTGCACTTCGGCCACCCGTTCGACATCGGCGGCATCCAGACCCCGGCCCAGCGGAACGGGAGCTCGTGGGTGACGAACATCACGCTGCGCTACTTCTTCTTTTGACCCGCGGCCCGGCGGCTCAGCCGGTCGCCGCGGCCTCCCGCGCGCCCCAGCTGCAGACGAACTCGCAGTGCGGCGCCCCGCGCAGCCCGCACCGGGTCTCGACGACGCCCGGGGCGGGCGTCGACCGCCTGCACCCGCCGGCCGTGAGCGGCCCACGGGCGAGCTCACGACGCGGCGGCGAGCACGGCGCTCGCCGCGGGAGCCGGGTCGCCCACGGCGTCGGGCGGCGCGCCGAGCTTCGTCACGAGCGCCTCGAGCGCGGCGGGGTTCGCCTTGAGCCACTCGGCGGCGCGCTCTCGCCCCTGGCCGATGCGCTCGCCGCCGAGCGCGAAGTGCGCCCCCGACTTCTCGACGAGCCCCCGCTCCACGCCGAGGTCGATCGCCTCCGCGAGCCGGTCCACGCCGACTCCGTACCGGATGTCGAACTCCGCCTCGCGGAACGGCGGCGCCACCTTGTTCTTCACCACCTTGACGCGGGTGCGGCTCCCCACCACCTGCTCTCCTTCCTTGATCTGGCCGATGCGGCGGATGTCGAGCCGCACCGAGGCGTAGAACTTGAGCGCGTGGCCGCCGGTCGTCGTCTCGGGATTCCCGAAGACCACGCCGATCTTCATCCGGATCTGGTTGATGAAGACGACCGTCGCCTGGTTGCGTGAGACGACGGCGGTGAGCTTGCGGAGGGCCTGGCTCATGAGCCGCGCCTGCACGCCCATGTGCGCGTCGCCCATCTCGCCCTCGATCTCGGCGCGCGGCACGAGCGCCGCGACCGAGTCGACGACGATGAGGTCGACCGCGCCCGAGCGGACGAGCTGCTCGCCGATCTCGAGCGCCTGCTCGCCCGTGTCCGGCTGCGACACGAGCAGGTCGGCGAGGTTCACGCCCAGCTTGCGGGCGTACGTCACGTCGAGCGCGTGCTCCGCGTCGATGAAGGCGGCGACGCCGCCCGCCTTCTGCACCTCGGCGATCGCGTGCAGCGCCAGGGTCGTCTTGCCCGACGACTCGGGCCCATAGATCTCGATGACGCGGCCCCGCGGATAGCCGCCCACGCCGAGCGCGCGGTCGAGCCCGATGGAGCCGGACGAGAAGATCGCGATGCGCGGCACGTCGCCCTCGACCCCGAGCCGCATGATGCTCCCCTTCCCGAACTGCTTCTCGATGGCGCTGACGGCCGCGCCGAGCGCCTTCATCTTCTCGCCGATCTTCGACATGCGTCCCTCGCTCTCCCGCGATGCGGGCGGTTGGAATGTGGCCGCGCCGGTGGCGCGGGTCGTCACGCGCGCCGGTCGAGCGCGCGGTACTGCACTGCCTCGGCCAGATGGCCGCACAGGATCCGATCCGCGCCCTCCAGGTCGGCGATGGTGCGCGCCACCCGCAGGATGCGGTCGTGCGCCCGTGCCGAGAGCCCGAGCTTCTCCACCGCGTCCGAGAGGAGCTTCCGCCCCGCGGCGTCGATGGCGCAGGCGCGCCGGAGGGCAGCGCCCTTCAGCCGCGCGTTCACGCGCGCGCCACCGCCCGCGGCCCGCTCCGCCTGGCGCCCCCGCGCGGCGGAGACACGATCGCGGACGGCGCGGCTCGCCTCCGCGCTGCCCGCCGACGGCAGCGCGGTGCAGGGCACCGTCGGCACGTCCACGTGCAGGTCCATGCGGTCGAGGAGCGGCCCCGAGATGCGCCGCCGGTACCGGTCGAGCTCGTGCAGGGTGCAGCGGCAGGCGCGCCGCGCGTCCCCGTACCAGCCGCACGGGCACGGGTTCATGGCGGCCACCAGCATGAACTGCGCGGGGAAGCGGACCGCCCGCGCCGCGCGCACGATGCACACCTCCCCGTCCTCCGCCGGCTGCCGGAGGGCGTCGAGCACGTGGCGCCGGAACTCGGGCAGCTCGTCGAGGAAGAGGACGCCGTGGTGCGCCAGCGAGACCTCACCGGGGCGCGGGATGTTGGACCCGCCCACGAGCCCGGCATCGGAGACGGAGTGGTGCGGCGCCCGGAACGGCCGTTCGGGGAGGAGCCCGCGGTCGCGCGTCAGGCCCGCGACGCTGTGCACGACCGTCGCCTCGAGCGCCTCCTCGAACGTGAGCGGCGGGAGGATGGTGGGCAGCCGGCGCGCGAGCATCGTCTTGCCGCTGCCGGGCGGGCCGAAGAGGAGGAGGTTGTGGGCGCCGGCCGCCGCGATCTCGAGCGCCCGCTTCGCGTGCTCCTGGCCGGCCACGTCGGCGAGGTCGAGCGCGGTGTCCTCGCGCACCAACGCCGGCCGCGGCAGCCGCGTCGGCGTCGCCGAGACGCCGCGCGCCCACGCGACCACCTCCCCGAAGTGCCGCGCCGGGTGGACCCGCAGGCCCTGCACCACCGCGGCCTCGAGCGCGTTCGGCTCGGGGACGACGAACCCGCGCGCTCCGTCGCGCCGCGCCTCGATCGCCTGCGGGAGGACGCCGCGGATCGCCTTCACCTCGCCTGACAGCGACAGCTCTCCCGTGAAGTGGAGCCCCTCGACGGCCTCGGGGGGCAGCTCGTTGCACGCGGCGAGGAGCGCCACCGCGATGGGCAGGTCGAAGCCCGTGCCCTCCTTGCGCAGATCGGCCGGCGCGAGGTTCACCACGATGCGCTTCTCGGGCAGTTTCACGCCGATGTTCCGGACGGCGGCCAGCACCCGGACCTTCGCCTCCTGGACCGCGCTCGTGGCGAGTCCGACGATGTCGAAGTGCGGCATGCCCGGCGTGACGTCCACCTCGACGTCGACGGCGACGGCAGTGATGCCGAGGACGGCGGACGAGCGGACGCGCACCAGCATGATGCGGAGCGAGAGCAGCGCGCGTGCCAGCGCGGATCCGCGGCGATCGGCGGGGCGGCGCGGCGGAGGGATGCGCGCGACGGACGTCAGGGACGCGGCGCGGCCGCGCTCGAGCCCCGCCCCACCCCC
>DASWDS010000212.1:0-2201 GCA_036395165.1 Anaeromyxobacteraceae bacterium
CATCGCCGGCGGCATCTTCACGAAGATCGCCGACATCGGCTCGGACCTCATGAAGATCGTCTTCAAGATCAAGGAGGACGACGCGCGCAACCCCGGCGTCATCGCCGACTGCACGGGCGACAACGCGGGCGACTCGGTCGGTCCCTCCGCCGACGGTTTCGAGACCTACGGCGTCACGGGCGTCGCGCTCATCTCCTTCATCCTCCTCGCGGTGAAGGACCCGTCGACGCAGGTGAAGCTCCTCGTCTGGATCTTCGCGATGCGCATCATGATGGTCATCGCGTCGGTGCTCTCGTACTTCATCAACGAGGCCTGGGCGAAGGCGAAGTACGCGGCCGCCGACCTCATGAACTTCGAGGCGCCGCTCACCTCGCTCGTGTGGCTCACCTCGATCATCTCGATCGTGCTCACCTACGCGCTCTCCGCCGCGCTCATCTACGACCTCGGCGACGGCACGCTCTGGTGGAGGCTCTCGACCATCATCACCTGCGGCACGCTCGCGGGCGCGGTCATCCCCGAGATCGTGAAGGTCTTCACCTCGACCAGCTCCGGCCACGTGAAGGAGATCGTGACGGCGTCGCGCGAGGGCGGCGCGTCGCTGAACGTCCTCGCCGGCCTCACCGCGGGCAACTTCTCGGCCTTCTGGATGGGCCTCGTCATCGCCACGCTCATGGGCGGCGCCTACGCCGTCTCCACCCTGGGCCTCTCGGCGCTCATGCTCGCGCCGGCCGTGTTCGCCTTCGGCCTCGTCGCCTTCGGCTTCCTCGGGATGGGCCCCGTCACCATCGCGGTCGACTCCTACGGCCCGGTGACGGACAACGCTCAGTCGGTCTACGAGCTCTCGCTCATCGAGAACGTGCCCAACGTCAAGGCCGAGGTGAGGAAGGACTTCGGGTTCGACCTCAACTTCGACAAGGCGAAGCACTTCCTCGAGGAGAACGACGGCGCCGGCAACACCTTCAAGGCGACCGCGAAGCCCGTGCTCATCGGCACCGCCGTGGTCGGCGCGACCACCATGATCTTCTCCATCATCATGGTGCTCACGGCCGGCCTCACGACCGACCTCCAGAAGCTCTCCATCATGAACCCGCTCTTCCTCCTCGGGCTCATCCTGGGCGGCTCCGTCATCTACTGGTTCACCGGCGCCTCGACGCAGGCCGTCTCCACCGGCGCCTACCGCGCGGTCGAGTTCATCAAGGCCAACATCAAGCTCGAGGGCGTCGAGAAGGCGTCCGTCGCCGACTCGAAGAAGGTGGTCGCCATCTGCACGCAGTACGCGCAGAAGGGCATGTTCAACATCTTCCTCACCATCTTCTTCGCGACGCTCGCCTTCGCCTTCCTCGACCCGTTCTTCTTCATCGGCTACCTCATCTCCATCGCGCTCTTCGGCCTCTTCCAGGCGATCTTCATGGCGAACGCCGGTGGCGCCTGGGACAACGCGAAGAAGGTGGTCGAGGTGGAGCTGAAGGCGAAGGGCACCGACCTCCACGCCGCGACGGTCGTGGGCGACACGGTCGGCGACCCCTTCAAGGACACCTCGTCGGTGGCCATGAACCCGGTCATCAAGTTCACGACGCTCTTTGGCTTGCTCGCGGTGGAGCTGGCGCTGCGCGTGGACGGCACGATCCGGGCGGTCCTCTTCATCGCCTTCCTGGCGGTGGCCCTCGTCTTCGTGTGGCGCTCGTTCTACTCGATGCGTATCAAGAGCGGCGCGCAGGAGGCCGTGGAGGCGGCCGCGCCCGAGGCGACGTCGGCGCACGGCTGACCGAGGCGCCCGGGCCGCCCGAGCCCGAAGGCGAAGGGCTCAGGGTGAGCGGATCCATCATGAGCGAGCACCTGGCAGGCTCGGATCTTGGAGAGCTCCGCACGCTGCTCGCCCGGTCCTGCCGCGCCCTCAAGGTGTTTCCTCTTCCAGGCGTGGTCGTCCTCCCGGGGACGCCCACGCCTTTTCACATCTTCGAGCCGCGCTACCGAGCCATGACCGCGGACGCCCTCGCGGGCGACCGCATGCTGGCGGTCGCGACGCTCGCCTCGGAGGAGGGCGCGACGCAGGATCGCGCCCCCGTCCACCCCATCGCCGGCGCCGGCTTTCTCGAGTCGGAGGAGCGGCACGCCGACGGGCGCTACCACTTCGTGCTGCGCGGGGTCGCGCGGGTGCGGCTCGTGGCCGAGCTCGAGAACGGCAAGCCGTACCGCGAGTT
>DASWDS010000213.1:0-6864 GCA_036395165.1 Anaeromyxobacteraceae bacterium
CCCTGACGAGGATCGACAGCCACGCTCGCCGCGGTCCGCTCGACCCGCTCTCCGCAACGAGCGCGGCCCCTCAGCGCTTCTTCTTCGCGGCCGGGCGCCGCGGCGCGCCCCTGCGCGCGGCCTTCGCGCTCGCCTTGCGCGTGGCTCGCTTCGCCGGCTGCTGCCGGGTCCTCGCGATTCCCTTCACGTAGCGCGGCTCGTAGAGCTGGATCTCGATCCCGCCGGGCGCGGTCAAGTACGTGACGAGCCCGTAGCCATGGTCCTCGACGTCGGCCTCGAGCTTCACCCCTCGCGATCTCAGGTCCGCGACCGTCGCGTGGATGTCGTCGCAGTAGAGCGACACGTCGTGCGTCCCGGCCTCGCTCGGGTCGTCCACCGGATGGACGCCCAGGTCTCCCTCCGCGAAGTCGAAGATCCACCAGCCGTCGCCGATGTCGCTCCCCGGCAGCTTCACGACGTCCCGGAAGAACGCCCGCGTCGCCTCGGGATCCGACGAGTACAGGAGCCCGTGAATGCCTCGGATCATGGTCCACCTCCGGGACGTGGCTAGCACGCGCCTCGCGCCGCGACAACGATCATCCCGATCGCTGCGCCCACGCCGCCGCGAAGGCGTACACGAACTCCTCCTGTCCCGGCGCCGTCGCCGCGCCCGGACGCGCCTCCCGGACCCTCTCCAGCGCCGTGCCCGGCTCGGATCCCGACGCCACGAGGGTGGCGGCCGCGATCGTCCCGCTCCGTCCGATCCCGCCGTGACAGTGAACCACCACCGTCCGGCCGGACGAGAGGCGCTCGAGGATCCGCTCGACGAGGCGCACCGCCGCGCCGAGGTCCGACGGCGCCGCGCCGTCCGGGATGGGGAACCAGAGCACCTCGAGGCTCGCCGAGCGGGCGCGCTCGAGGAGGCGCGCGAGGCCGATGCGCGACATCTCCTCTTCCTCGAGCAGGACGACGAGGACCGTCGCCCCACAGTCGCAGAGCGCGGCGAGGTCGCCGTCCACGAGCTCGTCTGGCTGGAGCGCATCCCCCGCGCGCCACCGGCCCGGAGCGGGACAGAAGCCGAGCCGGCCTGGAAACGTGCTCGGCTCCTGCGCGACGAAGGCCACCGGCGGACCCGCGACCATCTCGACGGTCATGCGCTTTCCTGTATCCGTCCTCAGGCGCCGCCGCCGAGCGATCCGCGTGGCGCGCTGACGGGCGAGCGCGGGGGCTGCCATTCGGCCGTCGCGTGGCGCTCGCCTGCGCCTCACCGGCACCACCGGACGCGGCGGGCGGGAGGATCACACGTCGACGTGAGGTGGGTTCGACAGCCAGCTCGCGTGCCGCCGGTCCATCCCGAGGATGTGGTCGACGATGAGGTCTCGCGCGAGGCAGAAGGTCGCCTCGGCCGAGGGCGTCTCCTGCGCGCGCAGGTGCTCGAGCGCGAGGACGAACTGCCGGTGCTCGTCGCGGTGCTCGGCCAGGTAAGGGCACGACGCCGCGATGAGGCGGGTCTCCTCGTGCTCGAAGTGGCAGCGCGCGTGATCGGCCATGCCGAAGAGGACCTTCCTCGTCACCGCGGGCTCCTCTCGGTTCGCGAGCGAGGAGTGGAGCCGGTTCGCGAGGGCGAAGAAGCGCTCGTGATCGCGGTCCACGTCCGGCGACCCCACCGCGAACGAGTCCTTCCAGGCGAAGAACGGCCGTAAGGGTGCCGATGCGTGGCGCGAAGCCATCGCCGCAATCCTGCCAATGGGCTTTCCGCGCTGGTCGCTCATGACGCCATTCCCGGCCCGCGAACGGGCCTCCGGTTCCAGGTTCCGGAACCGGAACCCCTCACCCCTTCGTTGATACCCGGGGCGAGCGTGCGAAGCCGTCACACGATCGCGGGGTCCCGCCCCCTCACGGAGGGTCCCGATCGGCCCCCGATCGAGACGACCCCGTGGGCTCCTGACCGGCCACGCGGCGCGGCTCGAGGAATCGGGAGGTGGTCTTCGCGCAGGCGCCGCGCGGCCGCGCAAGCCGACCGCCGCGGCTATTCGCAGAACACGCGGACCTTCTCGCCCCGGTTCCCCTCGACGTCCACCGTCAGCTCGCCGAGGTGCTCGACGATCTCCTCGAGGTTCTCGGGGCGGATCTTGGAGACGTCGATGTCGACGCCGTTGTCCTTCAGCGCCTTGTTGATCTGGTCGTGAACGCCCGGCGGGAGCAGGGCCGCCAGCCGGACGCCGGCGCGGATGAGGTTAAACGGGACGCGGACGTTCACCCGGCCCCCGTGCTCGCCCTCGTTGCCCTCGACGAGCACGCGCAGGTATCGCGGCGAGGCAGGCGGCGCGGCGGCGCCGGCGGGTTCGGGCCGGCCCTCGCCGAGCGCGTCGAGCAGCGACGCCGCCTCCTTCGCGTCGATCTTCCCTTCGGCGAGCAGGTTCAGGATGCGAAGCCGTTCCTCGGTCATGGATCCTCCCATCAGTGAAGCGCGATGAAGACGCGGCCGCGCTCGCCCTCGACCTCGACTCGAGCGCCGCGCAGCTCGCAGGCCGTGGCGTACACGCCGCCGACGAGACCGGTGAAGCGCCAGCGCGGCGCGACGAGCAGCGTCGCCAGCAGCAGGACGAGCACGAGCGGCGCGAGCACGAGGAGCAGGAGCCAGATCACGAAGAGGGGCAGCCAGAGCGTGAGCCCGTGGGCGCGCCCCTGGAGCCGCACGCGCGCGAAGAGTGGCGGAAGCCTCATCTGCGGAGCTCCTCGGCGGCCTGCTTCGCCGTGATCTCGCCTCGCTCGAGGCGGTCCAGGATCTCGGCGTGCGTCGAGCCGGGCTCGGTCTCCACGCCGAGCGCGGCGCCGAGCGCCTGCGAGAGCCGGTTGAGGCGGTTCTTGATCGTCGGGTAGCTCACGCCGAAGAGCCGCTCCATCTCCTTGATCGAGCCGTGGCTCCTCACGAACGCGCCGATGAAGACCTGGTCCTCCATCGCGAGCTGCGCGAGCGGTGGAAGCTCGAACGAGCCCTCGATCGCGATTCCGGTGGAGGCGAGCCGCACGCGCTCGACCACCATCCGCTCGCCGTTCGCCATCCGCGTGAGATCTCTCCACTCCGACATGGCGCTCCCGAAGAAGGGTGCCGCGATCATGCCCACTCCGAGCAGGAAAGTCAATTCCATACTAAATAAAATTAATCAGATTGCCGATAGACCTTGATTTCATGCGCAGTGAACGGGAAACGGCTGCGAGCCACCGACGAGAGGGGGAGGCGTCGTGCAGTCGCCGCCGCGGAGTGTCTGGCCGGACCCGCCTCCCTCGCCCCGGTGACCCGCTGCCGCGGGTCGCCTGATGCTCGGTCACGGTCGTCTCATCACGGCCTGATCAACCACGCGTAGAGCCCGGCCAGCGCCATCGCCGCCGCGAACCCCCACGCGATGCGCCGGTTGGACGGCCGCGCCGAGCCGTCAGGCTCCTCGCGGCGGGTGACGGCGACGCCCGGCTCCTCCTCCCCGGCGATCGCCGCCATGCCGTCGACGTCGCCCAGGCCGCGCTCCAGCATGAGCGAGGCCAGCCGCTCGCGCGGGCGCGCGCCGCCGAGGAGGCCCGCGGCGCAGGCCTCCAGCTCCGCCGCGAGGGCGCCGGCCGTCTCCCACCGCCGCGACGGCCGCCGCTCCAGGCAGCGCTCGATGGCGCGCGCCAACCGGCGCGGGAACCCGGGGACCACCTCGCGGATCGGGATCGGGCGCGCCTTGCGGACGGCGGCGAACAGCTCGTGGAAGTCCTCGCCCATGAAAGGCTTCATCCAGGTGGCGAGCTCGTAGAGCGTCACGCCCGCGGACCACACGTCGCTGCGCTCGCTGGCCGGCTCGCCCTCGAGCACCTCCGGCGCCACGTACCCCGGGCTCCCGACCACCGTGCCGGTCCTCGTGAGCTCGGTGGCGAGCGGGTCCTTGGCGATGCCGAAGTCCATGAGCTTCACGTCACCGCGCACCGAGAGCATGACGTTGGCGGGCTTCACGTCGCGGTGCAGCAGCGCGTGCGCGTGCACGCAGTCGAGCGCGTCCGCGAGGCGCGCGCCGAGGGCCGCCACGCACTCCGCGGGCAGCCTGCCGCCGCTCGCGAGGACGTGGTGCAGGTCGGCTCCGTCCACGAACTCGGTCACGAGGTAGAGGACGTCGTCCTTGAGCACGAGGTCGTGGACGATGGGGATCGCCTCGTGACGGATCTGCGCGTAGGCGCGCCCCTCGCGCCGGAACCGCTCGACGCGATCGGCGGAGCCGCTCTTCCCGGCGTCGAGGGCCTTGACCGCGACGCGCCGGTCGAGGCCGTCCTGGTACGCCTCGTAGATCACGCCCATGCCGCCGCGCCCAACCTCGCGCAGGATTCGACACGAGCCCACCTTTCGGACCGCCATCGAGCGGAAGCTTGTCCCGCCGCGTCACGCGCGCGCAAGGGGCGCGTGTAGGCGCGCGGCGGCGGGAGGGCATCGGCCGCGCGCGGGCGTGTTCCACCCCTGGTATGCTCGGGCGATGTCCCGCCCCCGCGAGGACGCCGCGGTGCGCGTCACGACGATCGACCAAGGTGGCGCCCCGGCCGCCGACGTCCGCGCCGGCGCGGCGGTCTACGCCAGGCCCGTCCTCGCGATCTACGACGCCTTCGTGCTCGGCGTGTCCAATGCCTTCGTATGGCGCTGCCCCACCCGCGAGCTCCTCGCGCACTACGACGCGCACGTCTCGGCGAGCCACCTCGACGTGGGCGTCGGGAGCGGCTACTACCTCGACCGGTGCCGGTTCCCGTCCGCGGCGCCGCGGCTCGCCCTCGCCGATCTCAACGAGAACAGCTTGCACGCGACCGCGCATCGCGTCCGGCGCTACCGTCCGAGGGCGTACCGGCTCGACGTGCTCTCGCCGTTCGACCTGCCGGAGGCGCCGTTCGCCTCGATCGGCCTCTGCTACCTGCTCCACTGCGTCCCGGGCTCATTCCCCGCGAAGGGGATCGCGTTCGACCACCTGCGCCCGCTCCTCGCCCAGGGCGGCGTCCTGTTCGGCGCGACGCTCCTCGGCGCCGGCGTCGAGCGCTCCTGGCTCGCGCGCGGGACGGCGGCGCTCTACAACCGCGCGCGCATCTTCAGCAACGATCGCGACAGCCTGGCGGGCCTCGAGGCGGCGCTCTCGAGCAGGTTCTCCCGCATCGAGCTTCGCACCGTCGGCTCGGTCGCGCTCTTCAGCGCGCGCGCGGCGTGACCGGGCCAGCTGTCTCCGCCGCGAGTCGCGACGCGAGCTCACCCAACTCCTTCGCGTTCGCGTCGGAGACGAGCGCGTAGCCGAGGTCGCCGCCGCGCCACAGCACCACGTTGAAGCCGCGCACCGCGTCCTCCCGCGTGGAGATGGCGCCGGGCGAGCCGGACGTGGGCAGCGGCAGCCCCTCGGCACGGAAGACGAGCAGCGTGACCGCGTGGAGGCGCAGCGCGTAGACGAGCACCGCCGCCTTGCGGTCGAAGACGAACCCGAGGGCGCCACCGCGCAGCTGGAGCGCGCCGCCCTCGGGCACGGGGACGGCCGGGGCGAAGTCGAGCTTGCCCTCGAACCAGGGCTTCACCTGGTGCGATCCGCCGCTCTCCACGTCCACCGGGTGCTGGCTCGCGAGCACGCGCAGGTGATCGTTCACCGCCTCCGCGGCCAGGCCTGTGATCGCGGTCCGCTCGTTCGCGCGCTTCACGACGACGCCGGTCACGGCGAGCGCGAGCCCGGCGGCGAGGGCGGGCGCTGCGACGCGCGCCCAGCGCGCCGGCACGAGGCGGCGGGCGGGCGATGCCGGCGGGTGGCCCGCCAGGAAGCCGAGGCGGCGCTTCAGGGCGGGCGGCGCGGCGTGGCGCGGCAGGCGGTGCTCGAGCAGCTCGTCGAGCACGCGCTCCGCCTTGGCGTCGCGCGAGCACGCGGCGCAGCCCTCGAGGTGCACGCCGACGGCGCCGTGCAGCGCCGGGTCGAGGCGCCCGCGCTGGAAGTCGTGCAGGTGGATGCGAACGTCGTCGCAGGTCATGGACCATCCTCGCTGCCGTAGTCGGCGAGCTTCGCCCTGAGCGCCGCCCGCGCCCGCGCCAGCCGGGACTTCACCGTCCCGACGGCGCAGCCCACGACGAGGGCGACCTCGGTCTCGGTGAAGCCTTCCAGGTCGAGCAGGATCGCGGTCCGCGCGTCGTCGGACAGGCTCTGGAGCGCCGTCTCGATCTCGCCCGCGACGACCCGGCGCAGGCGGCCCAGCTCGAGGTTCCCCCGCAGGGCTCCCTCCTCGCCACGAACGGCGTCGCCGCCCTCCAGCGTGTCGTACGGCTCCTGCGCCGGGCCGCGTGCGTCGTGGCGGTAGCGGGTGATGAAGAGGTTGCGCAGGATCCGGAAGAGCCACGCCTTCACGTTCGCCCCGGGCGCCAGCTGCTCGCTGCCGCGCAGCGCCCGTGCGTAGGTCTCCTGCACGAGGTCCTCGGCGTCGCTCGGGTTGCGCGCGAGATGGCGGGCGAGGTTGTAGAGCGCGTCCGCGTGGGCGAGCGCATCCTCGCCCCGCCCCGGCACCTCGGTCCACGCCTCGCGCGCCATCGACGCCATACCTATCCTGCGCGGCCTCGCGGGGCGGGAGACCCCGGCGGGGGCGCCCTCGGCTCCCACCCGGCCAGACGCCGCACGCCCTCGAACCGTTCCACGGGTCCGCGAAGGGAACGGATCGGCGCAGTCGGGCGTCGAGGAACGCGACCCGGACGCACGCGGGCACCAGGAGCCGAGCATGGGACATCCGATCGACCGCAGGAGGTTTCTCAGGATCGCGGGGGCGTCACTGGGGTTCGGGGCGCTCTACCGCGTCGCGCCCGGCTGGGCGGCGGAGGGCCCGGCCGGCGAGGTGTCGAGGTCGCTCGCGCGCCGG
>DASWDS010000214.1:0-11223 GCA_036395165.1 Anaeromyxobacteraceae bacterium
CGGGCGGCATCGGCCAGCAGGTCGAGCTGTCGCTCAAGATGCTCCGCTACGACGAGGTCGCGACCTACGTGATCGCGCTCTTCGTGCTCGTGGCGGCGGTCGACGTCGCCTCGCAGGTCCTGCGCCGCCGCGTGGAGGCGCGCGCGTCGCTGCTGCCGGGCACGCGGCGCGCCCTCCTCCGGGCCGTGGCCGCCGTCGCGGCGCTCGGAGCGGCCGCGGCGGCCGCGGCGCGGTTCCTCGAGCTTTCGCCATGGAGCCTGCTCTCCCGGAGATCGCTCGCCGGCATGGCGTCGTTCGCGCGCGCGCTCTGGCCGCCCGATCTCTCGCCGCGGCTCCTCCGCGACGTCGTCCCGGGCGCGCTCGAGACGCTCGCGGTCTCCGTGCTCGGCACCGCGATCGCGGCCGCGCTCGGGATCCTCCTCGCCTACCTCGCCGCGCGGCCGCTCCACGCCGTGGCCGCCGAGCCAGCCCGCTGGCGCGAGCGCGGGACGAGCGCCGCGCTGGCGGTGCTGGCGCGGGGGGTCATGAACCTGGGCAGGACGTTGCCGGAGCTGCTCTGGGCGCTCGTCTTCGTGCTGGCGGTGGGCCTCGGGCCCTTCGCCGGAGCGCTCGCGCTGGGGGTGCACACGGCGGGCGTGCTCGGCCGCCTCTACTTCGAGGCGCTGGAGGAGGTGCCGCCGGGACCGCTCGCGGCGCTGCGCGGCGCCGGCGCCTCGCGCTTCGGGACCGCGCTCCACGGCGTCCTCCCCCAGATCTTCCCGCAGCTGGTGGCGTACACGCTCTACCGCTGGGAGGTGAACATCCGTGCCTCCGCGGTGCTCGGCGTGGTGGGCGCCGGCGGGCTCGGCCGCGACCTCAAGCTCGCCCTCTCCTGGTTCGACTACCCGAAGGCGGCGACGCTCGTCCTCGCCATCCTCGTCCTCGTCGTGTCCGTCGACGCCGCGAGCGGCGCCATCCGCAGGCGCGTCATGGCGGGACGCGGCGGCGACCTCGCCCGCGAGCGCGCCGAGGAGGGGCAGGCGCTCGCGGCCTAGAGCGCCATGTCCTAAACGAGGGTTCGCGATTCGCGTTCGCGAATCGCGCCCTCGTTTAGCCACTTCGAAAGGGGGCTGCGCCCCCTCCCCGCCGAGCAAAGCTCGTCGGGGCCCCTCCCTGCTCGCCGGGTCCCGTGCGCTGCCGGAGGTGGCATGCGCCGCCTCTCCGGCAGCGCCCCGGCGCGCTCGCTTCGCTCGCGTGTTCGCGAATCATGCTCGCCCGTTTAGCTGCGGTCCTTGATGAGCCCCGCGCTCTTCGCCGCCTCCTCGATGCCGGTGTAGTTCTCCGGGCGCGTCTCGATGAACCTCTTCGCGCGCTGCAGGTCGAGGATGGCCTTCTGCTCGGGCCTCGAGGGGTCGAGCGCGAGGAACGCGGCCCTGAGCTTCTGGACGAGCTTCGGATCGAGATCCCCGCGCACCGTCCAGTTGTAGTCGAAGAAGTCGGGGGTCGTGTAGAAGACCTCCACCTTCGAGGTGTCCACCTTCTTCTCGTCGACGAGCTTCTTCCAGACCGACTCGTTGAGCGCGCCCGCGTCCACCTTCCCGCTCTCGACCCACTTCGCGGTCGCGTCGTGCGCGCCGCTGAAGGCGTAGCGCGCGAGGTCGCGGTTCGGGTCGATGCCCTGCTTCAGCAGGAAGAAGCGCGGCATGAGGTGGCCGGAGGTGCTGCTCTCGCTGCCGAAGGCGAGCGTCTTCCCCTTGAGGTCCTGGAGCGACCTGATCCCCGACCCGGCGCGCGTGATGAACTTCGAGTGGAAGTGCGCGTCCTCCTCGCGTTGCACGAGCGGGATCGCGTTGCCCGTCCGGCGGCGCGCCTGGACGAAGGTGAACCCGCCATACCAGACGAGGTCGAGGTGTCCGCCGGCGAGCCCCTCCACCGTGGCGGCGTAATCCGTCACGGGCATGAACTTCACCTCCATGCCGAGCTCCTTCGCGAGGTAGTCGCCGAGCGGCTTGAACTTCCGCTGCAGCTCTGTCGGCGCCTCGTCGGGGATGGCGGACACGCGAAGGACCGGCTTGTCCTCGGCGGCGGCGCCGCGGACGACCGCGAGGACAGCCAGCACGACGATCCAGCGGAGTGGGCGCAGGGACACGGAGGCTCCTTTCGTGACGCGGGGGGGTCGCGTCGTGTTAACCGCGGCAGGCGAGCGCCGCCACGCCCGATATCACCGTCGCCACGAGCCCGAGACATTCCTGTGCGTCAACGGCTAATGTTCTCCACCTGCGCCGGCCGCCCGGCGCCCAAGGAGACGTCCACCATGCGCACCGCCCTCGCCGTGCTCCTCGCCTTCGGGCTCCCGCTCGCCGCCTCCGCCGACGCGCCGCACGCTGCGCGAGCCGTGCTGAAGGACGCCAAGGGCGAGAAGGTCGGGATGGCCGCCCTCGTGGACGCGCAGGGCGGCGTGACCCTGTCGGTGAAGGTGCAAGGGCTCCCGCCCGGCACGCACGGGATCCACGTGCACGCCGCGGGCAAGTGCGACGACCCGGAGTTCAAGAGCGCCGGCCCGCACTTGAACCCGGCCGGCAAGAAGCACGGCCTGAAGAGCCCCGAGGGGCATCACGCCGGGGACCTGCCCAACCTCACCGTCGGCGCCGACGGCAAGGGCGAGCTCAAGGCGACGCTGCAGGGCGTGACGCTCGGATCCCTCCTCGCAGCCGAGGGCACGGCGCTCGTCGTGCACGCGACGGCCGACGACGAGGTCACCGACCCAGCCGGCAACTCGGGCGCGCGCATCGCCTGCGGCGTCATCGGCCACGGCAGCTAAATCCGCTGGGCCATGCTCGCGCCGCTCCTCCTCGCCGCGCTCGCCGCGGCCGCGACGCCTCGCGCCCTCCGCGTCGACTACTTCCACTCCGGCACGGCGGCGGAGGAGCACTTCGCGCTCGACCGGGTGGTCCTCGAGCCGCTCCCCTTCCCCGGGAACCCCGACCGCCCCATCGACGAGACGAACCTCGGGAAGTACGCCTTCGAGATCCGCGACCGCGCCACCAACCGGCTCCTCTACTCGCGCGGGTTCGCGTCGATCTACGGCGAGTGGGAGACCACGGCCGAGGCGAAGGACCGCTGGCGCACCTTCCACGAGTCGCTCCGCTTCCCGCGTCCCGAGCGGCCGGTCCAGGTGATCGTGAAGAAGCGCGACGCCAGGAACCTCTTCAGGGAGGTGTGGACGGCGCTGGTCGACCCCGCCGATCCCGCGGTGGACGGCTCGCGCCCGCCCTCGCCCGGGCCCGTCATCGAGATCGTCAAGTCGGGGCCGCCCGAGCGGAAGCTCGACCTGCTCCTGCTCTGCGACGGCTACACCGCCGCCGAACGCGGGAAGTTCGAGAAGGACGCGCGGCGGCTCCTCGCCGCCCTGCTCGCGCAGCCGCCCTTCCGGGAGCGGCGCGGCGACCTGAACGTGTGGGCGCTCTGCCCGGCGGCGGAGGAGCGAGGCGTCTCGCGGCCCTCCACCGGGGTCCACCGCGCGAGCCCGCTCGGCGCGACCTACGACGCGTTCGGCAGCGAGCGGTACGTCCTCACCTTCGAGAACCGGCGCGTGCGCGAGGTCGCGTCCTTCGCGCCCTACGACGCGCTCGCCATCCTCGTGAACGGCGACACGTACGGCGGCGGCGGCATCTTCAACCTCTACGCCACGGTGGCGGCCGACAGCATGTGGGCGCCCTACGTGTTCGTCCACGAGCTCGGGCACCACCTGGCCGCGCTCGCGGACGAGTATTTCACCTCCGAGTCCGCGTACCTGCCCGCGGCGGAGCACGTGGAGCCGTGGGAGCCCAACATCACCGCGCTGCTCGACCCGGCCGCGCTCAAGTGGAAGGCGCTCGTCGCGCCCGGCGTGCCGATCCCGACGCCCTGGCGCGCGGAGGCGTTCGCGGCGCGGGCGAAGGAGTACCAGGACAAGCGGAAGCGCCTCCGCGCCGAGCGGAGGCCCGAGTCGGAGCTGGACGTGCTCTTCACCGCGCAGCAGAAGGAGGAGACGGCCTTCCTCGCCGCCGAGCCGTACGCGGGCCGGGTGGGCGCGTTCGAGGGCGCCAACTACGAGCCGCACGGCTTCTTCCGCCCGCAGGCGGACTGCATCATGTTCTCGCGCGACCCGGTGCCCTTCTGCGCGGTGTGCCGGGGCGCGCTCGGCGAGATCCTCGACCTGTACTCGCGCCCGGCGGCGCGATGACGGTCGGCCCGGGCGCGCTCGCGCTGCTGGTCGCGGCGGCCTTCGGGGCCGGCATCGTGGACGCCGTGGCCGGGGGTGGCGGGCTCGTGACGGTGCCGGCGCTCATCGCGGCCGGCCTGCCGCCGCACCTCGCGCTCGCGACGAACAAGGGGCAGTCGGTGTTCGGCGCCGCGGCGTCGCTGCTGCGGTTCGCGCGCGCCGGGATGGTGGACCTCGCGCGCGCCCGCGCGGCCTTCCCGGCCGGGTTCGCAGGCGCCCTCCTGGGCGCGGCGCTGCTCCTGGCGGTGCGTCCCGACGTGCTCCGGCCGATCGTCCTCGGGCTGCTCGTCGCGGTGGCGCTCTTCCTGGCGCTCCGCCGCGGTCCGCCGCGCGTGAAGGCGCGCGTCTCCGCCCGCCGCGCGCCGTTCGCCGCCGCCGGGATCGCGCTCGTGCTCGGCGCCTACGACGGCTTCTTCGGCCCGGGGACCGGGACCTTCCTCATCCTCGCCTTCGTGGCCGTGCTCGGCGACGGCCTCGCTCGCGCCTCGGGCGAGGCGAAGGCGGTGAACTTCGCGTCGAACCTGGCCGCCCTCGTCCTCTTCGCGCTCCGCGGCGTCGTCCTCTGGAAGGTGGCGCTCCCGATGGCCGCGGCGCAGTTCGCGGGCGGCACCCTCGGGGCGCACCTCGCCGTGCGGCGGGGTGACGCCCTCGTGCGCCGGATCGTGCTCCTCGTCGTCTTCGCGCTCGTCGTGAAGCTCGGGCGCGACGTGTGGGTAGGCTAGCTCCTGGGCGCGCGGGTCGTCACCCCGCGCGCTCGTCGATCGTCCGGAGCTGCGCGGCCGCGGCCGCGTCGAGGAGCCAGAGGAGGTCGCCGTCCCGGACGCGCACGCGGCCCGCGGGCAACCCCGTGCCCGCGCCCTCCAGCACGTCGGCCACGCGCTCGGCCTTCTCCGCTCCCGAGACGACGAATGCCACCGCCCGCGCCGCCTCCAGCACCGGCAGCGTGAGCGTGATGCGGTGCGTGCGGAGCCGGTCGACGAACGGGGCCGCGACGAGGCGCGACCTCTCCTCCAGGGCGTCGTTCCCGGGGAAGAGCGAAGCGGTGTGGCCGTCCGCGCCGAGCCCGAGCAGCACGAGGTCGAGCCGCGGCACCGCTCCCGGCGCGAGGACCAGCACGCGGCGCAGCTCGGCCTCGTAGTCGGTCGCGGCGGCGGCCGCGTCGGTGTCCTCGGCGCGGATCCGGTGCACGTTCTCGGGCGGGATCGGCACCTTCGAGAGGAGGGCCGCGCGCGCCATGCCGTAGTTCGACTCGGGGTGGCCGGGGTGGACGTGGCGCTCGTCCCCGAAGAAGACGTGGGTCCGCGCCCACGGGATCCGCGCGCGGAAGGGCTCCTTCGCGTCGGCGAGGAGCGCGTAGAGCCGCTTCGGGGTGGCGCCGCCCGCGAGCGCGATGGTGAACCGGCCGCGCTCGGCCGCCGCCTGCTCGGCCCGCCGCGCCACCTCCTCGGCCGCCATGCGCATGAGCGCGCCCGCGTCGGGCGCGACCCGCACGAGGAGTCCATTCACGGTGGGTTCAGCCACTTCCGGCCGTCCTTCCTGATGAGCTCGTCGGCGGCGGACGGCCCCCAGCTCCCGGCGGCGTAGTTCGGGAAGTCGCGCGCGGGGAGGCTCGCCCACAGGTCGAGGACGGGCGTGGCGATCCTCCACGCGGCCTCGACCTGGTCCCACCGGTGGAACAGCGTCGCGTCGCCCACCATGCAGTCGTACAGGAGGTGCTCGTAGCCGGTGGCGGGCATCTGCGGGCCGAAGTCCTGGTAGCCGAAGCGCAGGTCCACGTCGGCGAGCCGGATGGCCTGCCCGGGGATCTTGGCCTTCATCCGCACCGCGATGGCCTCCTCGGGCTGGATGAACATCTCGAGCCGGTTGCGCTCGATGGCCTCGACGCCGGCGCCGCGGAAGAGCATGAGCGGCGGGCTCTTGAACTCGATCGAGATGAGCGTCACGCGCCGCGCGAGGCGCTTGCCCGAGCGCACGTAGAAGGGCACCCCCGCCCAGCGCCAGTTGTCCACGAGGAGGCGGAGCGCGGCGTACGTCTCCGTCTTCGACGTGGGCGCGACGCCCGGCTCCTGCCGGTAGGATGGCACGCGCTTCCCGCCGACGAGCCCCTCGCCGTACTGCCCGCGGACGGTGGCGCCCAGGATCTCCTCCGGCTGCATGGTGCGGATCGCGTCCAGCACCTTCACCTTCTCGTTCCGCACCGCCTCGGCGCCGAGCGTGGAGGGCGGCTCCATCGCGACCAGCGTGAGGAGCTGGAAGATGTGGTTCTGGATGATGTCGCGCAGCACGCCCGCCTTCTCGTAGTACGCGCCGCGGCCCTCGATCCCCAGCTCCTCCGCGACCGTGATCTGCACGTGGTCGATGTAGCGCCGGTTCCACACGGGCTCGAAGATCCCGTTCGCGAACCGGAACACCAGGATGTTCTGGACCGTCTCCTTCCCGAGGTAGTGGTCGATGCGGAAGATCTGCCGCTCGCGCAGCACGCTGGTCAGCTCGTCGTTGAGGGCGCGCGCGCTGTCGAGGTCGCGTCCGAAGGGCTTCTCCACGATGACGCGCCGCCATCGGGCGCCGTCCTCGCGCACGAGGCCGGCGGCGCCGAGCTGTCGCACGAGCGGCGCGAACGCGTCGGGCGGGGTCGCGAGGTAGAAGATCGCGTTCCCGCCGGTGTGGTGCTCGCGGTCGAGCTCGGCGAGGCGCTCGGCGAGGTCCCGGAAGGTCTCGGGGCGGTCGAGGTCGCCCGAGACGCAGTGCAGGCGCGCCCGGAACTCCGCCCACACGCCCGCGTCGACGGGCGCGGTCGCGAACTCGGCCATCTCCCGCGTCATGAGCTCGCGGAACGCCTCGTCGTCCATCGGCTTCCGGACGACGCCCACGAGCGCGAAGTCGCGAGGCAGGAGACCCTTGACGGAGAGGTTGTAGAGCGACGGGAGGAGCTTGCGCTTCGTGAGGTCGCCCGTCGCGCCGAAGATGACGATCGCGCAGGGATCGCCGGGGCAGTCCATCCCGGGAGGGCAGTCGACCATGACCTCACCCGTCCTTCTCGGGCGCCGCCTCGCCGTGGCCGCCGAACTCGCGCCGCAGCGCGGAGAGGAGCTTCTCGCCGAAGGTGTGGTCCTGCCGCGAGCGGAAGCGGGCGTAGAGCGCGGCCGAGAGCACGTCGGCCGGCACCGCCTCCTCGATGGCCGCCTGCACCGTCCAGCGCCCCTCGCCCGAGTCCTCGACACGGCCGGTGAAGCCCTCCAGACGCGGGTCCGCGGCGAGCGCGCGCGCCGCCAGGTCGAGGAGCCACGACGAGACGACGCTGCCCCGGCGCCACAGCTCCGCGACGGCGGGCAGGTCGAGGTCGTAGCGCTGCGCCTCGGGGAGCGCGGGCGAGCCGGCGTGCCGGAGGATGTCGAACCCCTCCGCGTACGCCTGCATGAGGCCGTACTCGATCCCGTTGTGGACCATCTTCACGAAGTGGCCCGCGCCCGCGGGGCCACAGTGGAGGTAGCCCTGCTCGGCGCTGCCGGGCGTTCCCCCCTCCGTCGGCGCGATGCCGGCGCCCCCGGGCGCGAGCGCGCGGAAGACCGGATCGAGGCGGAGGACGACCTCGCGCGGGCCGCCGATCATGAGACAGTAGCCGCGCTCGAGCCCCCACACCCCACCGCTCGTGCCGACGTCGAGGTACTGGATGCCGTCCGTCGCGAGCGCCTGGGAGCGGCGCACGTCGTCCTTGAAGAAGGTGTTCCCGCCGTCCACGATGGCGTCGCCTGGCGAGAGCAAGGTCGCCAGCGTCTCGACCGCGCCCTCGGTGACGGGGCCGGCCGGCAGCATCAGCCAGACCGTCCGCGGCGGCGAGAGGCGGGTCACGAGATCGGTCAGCGACGAAGCCGGGACGGCGCCCTCGGCCGCCAGCGCGGCGAACGGCTCCGGCGTGATGTTCCACACGACCGGCGGGTGCCCGCGCCGCGCCAACCGCCGCGCCATGCTCCCGCCCATCCGGCCGAGGCCGTACATCCCGATCTGCATGCGTCTCCCTTAACGGGCCGGGGCGGTCTCAGGCCACATGGGTGTGATGGACAGCCCGCGGGGGGAGGTTAGGTTCAGGTCCGAGGCACGTTCTACCGGGAGTCGCACATGATCACGCTTCGTCGCGCCGAAGAGCGCGGCCACGCCCACCACGGCTGGCTCGACAGCCGCCACACCTTCTCCTTCGCCGACTACCACGACCCAGAGCACATGGGCTTCAGCGACCTGCGCGTCATCAACGAGGACCGCGTGAAGCCCGGCATGGGCTTCGGCCGGCACGGCCACCGCGACATGGAGATCATCTCGTACGTGCTCGAGGGCGAGCTGCGCCACGAGGACTCGATGGGGAACGGCTCGACCATCCGCCCGGGCGAGGTGCAGCGCATGAGCGCCGGCGCGGGCGTGCTCCACAGCGAGACGAACCCGTCGCGCGAGCGCCCGGTGCACTTCCTCCAGATCTGGATCCTGCCCGCGGAGCGCGGGCTCCCGCCGAGCTACGAGCAGAAGGCGTTCCCGGAGGCGGAGCGGCGCGGGACGCTGCGCGTCGTCGCGTCGCCCGACGGCCGCGACGGCTCGCTCACGATCCACCAGGACGCGCGCCTCGCGATCGCGCTCCTCGCGGACGGCGAGCGCGTGCGCCACGAGCTCGCGCCCGGCCGCTCGGCCTGGGTCCACGCCGCGCGCGGCGAGCTCACGCTGAACGGCGAGCAGCTCGCCGCCGGCGACGGCGCGGCCGTGACGGGCGAGCGCGCGCTCGAGATCGTGGGCCGGGGCGCGGGTCCGGCCGAGGTGCTGGTGTTCGACCTCGCTGCGTGAGGCGGAGCGGCTACTCCTCCGCGGCCGTCTCCGGCACGGAAGGCGCCTCCAGGATCTGGCCCAGCTTCTCGCTCCAGGAGGGCGTCTCGGCGGCCGCGCGGCGGCGGTTGCGGAACCGCTGGTGCACCTCGAACGCGAAGCCGTCCAGCACCTCGGGGTCGATGGGGTCGCCGTTCAGGGAGAGGGTGAGCGAGAGCAGCCCCTCCTTCTCCGCCACGTGGTGGAACTGCGCCTCGGCGATCTTGTTGGGCATGCACTCGAGCGGGCCGACGGAGATGACGGCGTCGATCTCGCGCTTGCGCCAGGCGTGAACCGGGACGCCGATGGTGAGCACCGACTCGACCTCGAGCTCCTCGCGGAGGTAGGGCTTCGCCGCGGCGAGCGCGGTCGGGATGGCGGCGTGCTCGCCCCAGCCGAGCGCCTCGGCCGCGGCGGCGTGGCAGAGGCCGAGGATGCGCCCGCGCAGGTAGCTCTCCAGACGATCGAGCGGGCCGCTCTTCTGCCCGTTCTTGAAGGAGATGTAATCCGAGTACTGGATGAACTCGGAGACGGGCTCGAGCCGCGCGCGGATGCCGCGGCGCTCCAGCGATTCGGAGACGAAGTCGTTCGCGAACGGATCGGAGCGGACGTAGATCTCGCCCACGACGAGGACGTCCGGCACCTCGCGCTGGCTCTTCACGGCGGCGAAGTCGCGCGCCGCCTGGCGCAGCAGCTCCGGGACGCCGTAGACGCGCCCCGAGAGCGCCTCGGCGAGCACCTTCGTCGCCGAGAGGTCGCCGCCCGCCGCCTCCGCGAGCCGCTTCCAGAGCCGCTCGGACCAGCTGCGGTGGAGCGAGGCGGCGGCGCCGTCGCGCGTCTCGACGGGCCGGACGTCGTGCAGCGCCTCCTCCAGCACGCCGGCGGCGCAGATGCCGGCGAAGACCACCGCCTTGAAGCCGGGCGGCATGCCCGCGAAGTAGTCGCCGAAGGGCGGCGACCAGATGCGCACGCGCTCGCCGTGCCCGAGCCGGTCGAGCACCATCTGGTGCAGGCCCTTGTACGCGCCGAAGCGGCAGGGGCCGTCCGAGCCGGGCATGAGGAACGCGAAGCGCTCGTCCTGCGCCCCCGGCCGCTCGATGCGCTCGAGGAGGCTCCCCAGCGTCACCGTCATGGGCAGGCACTCCTTGCCCGAGGTGTGCCGGCGGCCGACGCGCAGGGTGTCGCGGGTCGGGACGGGCAGCGTCTCCGCCGGCACGCCCACGCCGCGCAGCGCCGCCGAGACGGCGTCGGCCTCCGGCCCCATGCGCGGCACGAGCACGGTGTTCTTCCGGTCGCGGAGCGCGAGCAGGCTCTCGGGCGCGACGGTGAGCCGATCCTCCGGGCGCGGGGGGCGCGGGTCGGGCGCGCGCTGGTCCTCGCGGACGCAGTGCAGGAAGGCCTCGATGCGCGTCTTCGTCCCGGCGTCGCCGGCGTGGCCATCGGTCTCGATGATGGCGAAGGGCCGGCCCTCCATGAGCCAGGCGTAGGCGTGGACCGTGAAGCTGTCCGGCCCGCACGAGTAGTTGGAGCAGAAGACGGAGTAGACGCCCGGCTGGCGCCGGAGCTGCCACGCCGCGCGGAGGATGCGCTGGCCGTACCCCCAGAACACGTCGTCGAACACGGGCGCGTCGGACGCGACCGGGTAGCAGTCGAGCGGGATGGCCAGCGCGCCCTGCTCGCGGACGATCGAGGGGACGTTCGAGTTGAGGACGTCGTTGTGGATGGTGTAGCTGCGGCCGAGCACCACGACCGGCGTGACGCCCTCCTTCGCGCAGAACGCGAGGGCGCGCTCGCCGAGCGCGAGCAGCTCGTCGTCGAAGCGCTGCTGCTCGACGCGCGCGGCGCGCCAGGCCGTCTTCCACACCGAGTCGCGGCGGACCCCGAGCTCCTCGGCGAGGGCGCGGCACGCCTCGAGGAAGCGCTCGGAGTCGAGGAAGCCCGGGCCCATGTCGACGACGGGCGAGACGATGCGCGGCGCCGCGGCGCCGAGGTCCCAGCGCAGCATGTCGGGCGCGCCCTGCACGATGGGGCACACCGCCGAGACGCGCTCCCGCGGCGAGGCGCGGGGGATCTCGCGGAGCATGGGGAGGAAGAGGAAGTCGGGCTTCGCCTCCGCCATCTGCGCCACGAGCCCGTGG
>DASWDS010000215.1:0-3050 GCA_036395165.1 Anaeromyxobacteraceae bacterium
CGCCGAGCACGACGAGCGCCCCCGCGAGCACGTAGCTCATGCCGACGCCCGCCTCGCCGGGCAGCTTCCGCCCCTGCAGCGCCATGCCGAGCGCGAGCGCGCCCGCCACCGAGAAGGCGAGCGCGACCGCGAGCTGCACGCCGGTGTGCTCGACCTCGACCCCGAGCGACTCCTCGAGGATGAGCGCCGCGATGAGGCCGAGCGTCGAGAGCTGCGTCAGGGCCGCCGAGACGAAGACGGTCCGCCGCAGGACGACGTACACGCCCAGGAACCCGCACAGCGCGCCGGCGACGAGCGACGCGAGGAGCGGCTCGCGCCAGATCTCGCGCGCGGCGAGGAAGTCGTTCCAGGCGCTCACGGCGCGGGCTCCGGGTAGACGAACCGCCGGCCATTCTCCTCGCGCACCGTCACCGCCCTTCCGTAGAGCTCGCCGAGGGCCGACGGCGAGAGCATCTCCCCGAGCGGCCCGATCCGGAAGAGGCTCTTGTCCTTGTCCACGAACGCGAGCGTCGAGGCGTAGTTCGCCACCGCCTCGATCCGGTGCGACACCATCACGATCGCGAGCCGCCCGCCGCGGTGGAGCGAGCGCAGCACGTCCATCGCGTCGAGCTCCGCCGCCGGGTCCATGCCGTTCGTGGGCTCGTCGAGCGCGAGCAGCTCGGGGTCGGCCGCGAGCGCGCGCGCGATGAGCGTGCGCTGCCGCTGGCCGCCGGAGAGCGTGCGGAAGGCGCGCGGGGAGAGGTCGCCGATGCCGACGCGCGCGAGCGCCGCCGCGACCGCCTCCCGGTCCGCCGGGCCGGGGCGCCTCGCGGGCCCCACCCGCCGGTAACGCCCCATGAGCGCGACCTCCGCCACCGTGAGCGGCCAGTAGGCGTCCACGTGGTCACGCTGCGGGACGTAGCCGATCCGCAGGGGGCCGGGCTGCAGGCGGTGGCCCGCTATCACCGGCAGCACGCCCAGGAGCGCGCGCAGGATGGTGGTCTTGCCGCCGCCGTTCGGGCCGACGATGGCGACGAAGTCGCCGGGGACGACGGCGAGCGAGACGTCGCGCAGGAGGGGCTGGCCTCCGTAGCCGACGGCGGCGCGCTCGAGCGCGACGAGCGGCGCCGTCACCTCAGGCCCCCGGCGAACAGCTTCACGAGCGTGTCCATGTAGGCGAACCAGTCCTTCGGATCGAGGACCCCGCGCTCGTCCTTGATGCCGCCCACGTCTCCGGGCATCGGCACCACCTTCGCGCCGGTGTACTTCGCCACCACGTCCGCCGAGCGCTGATCGTAGTAGTTCTCGACGAAGATGGCCTTCACGCGCTCCGCCCTCACGACGCCGACCAGCTCGGCGAGGTGGCTCGGCGGCGGCGCGATCCCGGGCTTCGGCTCGAGGTAGGCGGCCGCCCTGAGCCCCGCCCAGTCGAGGAAGTACGTGAGCGAGTTGTGCTGGGCGATCACGCGCTGGCCCTTCTCCGGCGCGAGCTGCGCCTGCCAGCGCGCCTCGCCCTCCCGGAGGCGCTGGCGGAAGGCGGTGAGCCGCGCCTGGTACGTATGCGCGCCGCCCGGATCGAGCTGGGCGAGCTTCGCCGCGAGCGCGCCGGCGATCGCGTCCACGCGGCGCGGATCGCACATGAAATGCGGGTTCCCGGCGGGGTGGAGGTCGCCCATGCTGCGGTCCACGGGGCCGGTGGGGACCTCCATCACCGGGACCGCGCTCGCCGCGGTCAGGCGCCTCGGGCCGCCGGGCTGGATGGCGGCGTTGCGCGACTGCGTCACGAGCGGAGGCAGCCAGCCGATCTCGAGGTCGAGCCCGACGTCCACGAGGAGGTCCGCCTGTCGCAGCTTCACGGTGAGCGTGGGGTTCGCGTCCACGAAGTGGGGATCCTGGATGCCGCGCGAGAGGCTCGTCACCTCGACGCGGTCCCCGCCGACCTCGCGGGTGACGGAGGCGAGCCCCTCGACGGTGGTCACGACCTTCAGGGCGGCGCCGGCGCGCGCCGGCAGGATCGCGGCGAGCGCCAGCGCGGTGCAGAGGACGGAGGTCTTCATGGTGTCACCCGAGTCTAGAAGGGATGGGCGCCGTGCGCGCCGATGGCGAACTCGACGTGGAGCAGCGCCTCGACGCCGCTCGTGCCGCCCGGGAGGCGATCGTAGGAGACCTGCAGGCGGATGCGCTGGAACTCGCTCGGCAGCCAGCTCGCGAGCGCGGAGACCCGTTGCTCCGGCCCACCGGACGCTGCGTGCGCGCGCTCATACCGGACGCCGTACGCCTGGTAGGGCCCGTCGCGCCAGAGGGCCTGGGCGTACCCGCCCCATTCCGTCCCGGCCGGCTCCGCCTCGGTTCCCGTGGGCGCCGCGATCTGGCCGTTGATCCTGCGGAGCAGCACCTCGCCCTGGAGCGCCAGGTAGGAGCGGGTGGAGGGCGGGCGGATCTTGAGGAAGAGGTCCGCGCCGAGCATGTCGCGCGAAGCGTCCGGCCCCGCCTCCGACATGTGCGTGCCGGAGATGCCGACGCCGAGCGCCGAGGCCTCGCCCACGTCGAAGAACTGGATGAGCCGCGCCGTGCCGCCGTTGTGCGACTGGGTCTCGAAAGCCGGGGTGAGCGACTGGTAGGCGACGTGGACCTCCGCGAACCAGGGCAGGGGCGCGAGCCAGGAGAGGTCGGCCCCCGCCCCCTTCAGCGCGTCGACCCCGAGCAGCCGCGCGAGGGCCAGCGGGCGGTCGACGAAATCCCACACGTGCGCGTGCTGCTGGTTCACGCGGCCGAACGGCGCGAAGAGCTCGCCCGCTCGCACCTGGAAACCGTACGGCAACCCGAGCGTCGTGAGGTACGCCTCCTCGATCCCGGCTCCCTCGGGCGAGAAGGTGAGGAAGATGTCGGCGCGCGCGTACGGGTCGATGACCGCCTGCACGCCCAGCTCCAGCTCCTGGAAGATGGGCTGGACGGTGTGGGCTGGCGCGAAGGGGTCGCCGCGCGGCGAGAGCGTCCCGACGTCGAGCTGGTTCCACGCCAGCGCCCCGCTGCCGATGGCGGAGATGTCGGGGAGCAGCACGAGCCGCGCG
>DASWDS010000216.1:0-4959 GCA_036395165.1 Anaeromyxobacteraceae bacterium
TCCTGACGAACTCGAGCCGCCTCGTGTACGACGGCCCCTGTCACGTCTCGTCGTACACGAGGCGGCTCGACCAGTGTTTCGATACCCCTGCAGCTCCAGCCCTCCCCTGCCGGATTGCATGACATGTCGATCATCGATGACTGCGTGGGTGAGTAGTACTTGACGATCATTCCAGCCACGCTCCGAACCTCGGCCTGTGCCGCAGCCGTGACCGGTGTAGCGATGACAAGGCAGAGCGTGAAGAGCGTACGCATGTTCCCACCTCTCGTGCGGGTGGATCACCAACACCGTCAGTCTACCCCGCTCATGGATGGAGGTGTGCCGAGCATCGCGCGGGAAGTCCGCCCCGAAGCGAAGTCCGCCGACCCTCTCCCCGGCCCTCTCCCTTCCAGCGAGAGAGGACGAAACCCGCTACACCCCCATCTGCTCCCGCACGTGCGCCAGATGCCGCCGGCTCACGGGCACGCTGTGCCCCGATCGCGTGCGGATGGCGGGCTCGTCGCCCAGGCTGACCTCGTCCACCGAGGCGGGGTTCACGAGGTACTGCTTGTGGCAGCGGAGCATGCCCGCGCGCGCCTCCAGCACCGAGAGCGTGAGCTCCGTCGAGTACTCGCCGTGCGCGCACACGACGTAGACGCCGGAGAGCGTGGACTTCACGCACTCGATCTCCGCCACCGGCACGAGCTTGATCGTCCGCGGGCCGTTACAGGGCACGCGGGCGAGCGGCGCGGCCGCGAACGCCGGCCTCGCCGAGGCGGCCGTCCGCTTCCGCAGGCGCTCGACCGTGCTCGCGAGGCGCTCCGGAGACACGGGCTTCAGCAGGTAGTCCACCGCGCTCTCGTCGAACGCCTTCAGGGCGTACTCGTCGTGGGCGGTCACGAAGACCACCTCGGGCATGAGCTCGTCGTCGATCATCGACAGGAGCTCGAAGCCGCCCACCACCGGCATCTGCACGTCGAGGAAGAGGACCTCGGGCCGCTCCCGACGGATCGCGGCGAGCGCCTCCACCGCGTTCGGAGCCTTCGCGACGATCTCGAACGCGCCCGTCTCCTCGAGCAGCAGCGCGAGCTCCTCACGGGCGGGGAGCTCGTCGTCCACGACGATCGCGCGCATCACGGCGTCACCCCCTGGGCGGGCATGCGGACGGTGACGCGCGTGAGCTCGTTCGGCACGCACGACACCGTGATCCCGTACCCCTCCCCCAGCAGCTCCTTGATGCGGCGGTCCACGATCTTCATCCCGAGCCCGCCGCCTCCGGGGACCGGCTCGGCCCACGTGCCGGCGTCGTCCTCGATCTCGATGAGCGCGAGGCCGTCCTTGCGGTAGGCGCGGATGCGGGCGGCGCCGCGATCGAGCGTGGCCGAGAGCCCGTGCTTGATGGCGTTCTCGATGAGCGGCTGGAGCGTGAACGTGGGGAGCTTCAGCGACAGGAGCGAGGGGTCCACGTCGGTCTCCACCACGAGGCGGTCCTGGAAGCGCGCCTTCTCGATCTCGAGGTACGCCCCGACGTGCTCCAGCTCCTCCTGCAGGGTCGAGAGCTGGCCGCTGCGCTTCAGGTTCTTGCGGAAGAAGTGCGAGAGGTGGACGAGGAGCTCGCGGGCGCGCCCCGGGTTCGTGCGCGTGATGGCGATGATGGTGTTGAGCGCGTTGAACAGGAAGTGCGGGTTCACCTGCGCCTGGAGCAGCTTCAGCTCGGACATCACGAGCAGGTTCTTCTGCTCCTGGTAGCGCGCGATGAGGAGCTGGCTCGAGAGCAGCGCTCCGATGCCCTCGCCGAGCCGCTTGTTCATGTTGAGGAAGCGCCGGCTGCGCGGCTCGAAGAGCTGCACGGTGCCGAGGACGGCCCCGTCCACCTGGAGCGGGACGATGAGCACCGACTGGAGCGGACACGTCTTCGAGATCCGGCAGGCGTATTCGTTGTCGACGCCGTCGGCGAACACCACCGCGTTCCCCGCGATCGACTGGCGCGTGAAGGGCGAGGCGATGGCGGTGCCGGGCGCGTGGTGATCCGCCCCGAGCCCCACCCAGGCGAGGACGCGCTCGGTGTCGGTCACGCCCACGGCGCCGACGCCCGTCTCCTGCTTCACGATGGCGGCCATCTCGCCCGCGACCTCCGGGCGGAAGCCGCGCGCCATGATGCCGAGCGCGCGCTCCGCCACCTTGAGCGCGCGGGCGGAGGACGCGGCGGCGACGCGGTCCTGCTCGCGCTGGCGGTCGAGGAGCACGGTCATGAAGAGCGCCGCGCCGATCGGGTTCAGGATCACCATGGATGGGGCGATCACCTTCACGATGGCGAGCGCCTGCTCGTACGGGCCCGCGAGCAGGAGCACGATCCCCATGTGGATGACCTCGCCCACGAACGCGGTCGCGAACGCCACGCGGCGGCTGATGAGGCGCTCGGGCCGGCGGCGGAGCGCGACGTGGACGAGCCCGGCCATGAGGCCCTCGAGCGTGGTCGCGATGGCGCCCGCGACGGCGGCGGCGCCGCTCATCGCCGTCACGCGATGGATGCCGGCGGTGACGCCGACCAGGACGCCGAGCACCGGTCCGCCCAGGAGGCCTGCCAGGACGGCGCCCACCGCGCGCCCGTTCACGATCGCCTCGCCGTGCATGACCGGGACGCCGAGGTAGTTGCCGAGGATCGCGAGCCCCGAGAAGACGAGGTACAGGCCCACCTTCCCGCGCGGCCGCGGCCAGTCGGGCCGGAGAGGGCGGAAGGCCGGCGAGCGGCAGTAGAGGTAGAAGACGACGACGAAGACCGAGAGCGTCTCGACGAGCGAAAGCAGGAGCCGCATGGGCGGGCGAGATTATGGCCGGTCGGCCCCGCGCGGCGGTAGTCCCGGAGGGCGGCCCCGGGACAGGGTGGCCCCGACGCGGCTGGTCACGGCGAGCTCCGGGCTGCTTCACTCGTGAGCGTGCAAGCAAACGGCGGATGTCCCATGACCGACTCGCGCTCTCTTCCGTGGCGTCTCACGCGCTGCGCGATCTCCGTCGCGTGGCTCCTCGTCGCCACGCGCGCCGGCGCGGCGGACGCGCAGCCGCTCTCGGCGAACCAGCGCCTCGCGCGAGACGTCTACCGCGAGCTCGTCGAGCTCGACACCGTGACGGCCACCGGCGACACGGCCAAGGCCGCGCAGGCGATGGCGGCCCGGCTGCGCGCCGGCGGCTTCCCCGAAGGCGACGTCCACGTCTTCACGCCGGGGCCGCGGAAAGGCAACCTCGTGGCCCGGCTTCGCGGCACGGGCGCGCGCCGCCCCATCCTTCTCGTGGCCCACCTCGACGTGGTGGATGCCCGCCGCGAGGACTGGACCACCGATCCCTTCAAGCTGGTGGAGAAGGACGGGTGGTTCTACGGGCGTGGCACGGGAGACGACAAGGCGATGGCCGCCGCGTTCGTGTCGAACCTCCTCCGCTACCGGCGCGAGGGATACGTGCCCGAGCGCGACATCGTCGTCGCGCTGGAGACCGACGAGGAGATCGGGGACCGGGACGGGCTCGGGATGCAGTGGCTCCTGAAGCACCACCGCGACCTCGTGGACGCCCAGCTGGCGCTCAACGAGGGTGGCCCGATCGCACACCTGAAGGGGAAGCCGGTCATGATCGGCCTCCAGACGGCCGAGAAGGTGCTGGTGAACTTCGTCCTCGAGGTGAAGAACCGCGGCGGCCACAGCTCCGTGCCGCTCAAGGAGAACGCCATCTACCAGCTCGCGGCCGGTCTCGGACGGCTCTCGCAGCTCGAGTTCCCGGTGCGCCTCAATCCGACGACTCGCGCGTGGCTCGAGAAGGCGGCCGGAACGCAGGAGCCGGCCGTCGCCGCCGACATGCGCGCTGTCGCCTCCCGGGAGGATCCGGCGGCCGCCGCGCGGCTCTCGGCGACGCCCTTCCTCGCCGCCCAGCTCAGGACGACGTGCGTCGCGACCCAGCTCGGCGGCGGCCACGCGCCCAACGCGCTGCCGCAAGTGGCGCGGGCCACCGTCAACTGCCGCGTGCTCCCCGGTGAGTCGATCGAGGACGTCCGCAACACGCTGATGCGGGTCCTCGCCGACGATCGGATCGCCGTCACGATCCTCTCGCAGGCCAGCGCGAGCCCCCCGTCGCCGATCGACCTGGCGCTCGTGCAGACGATCGAGCGCATCGCCGCGGACTTCTGGCCGGCGGCCCCAGTCGTGCCGCTCATGTCGGCGGGCGGGACGGATGGGAGGTTCCTCCGGACGGCGGGCATCCCCACCTACGGCCACTCCGGCTTCCGGGACGACCTCGACGACATCCGGGCGCACGGGAAGGACGAGCGCATGTCGGTGCGCGCCTTCGACGACGGGACGGAGTACCTGTACCGGCTCGTGAAGGCGCTCGCCGGCACCGGCACGCGCGCGGACCGCTCGGAGTGATGGCGAAGCCCTGCTCGACCTGCCTTTCAGGCGGCCTTTCAGGCACCCTTCGCTGCTCCATCGTCGTGCGCCCGCGGTCGGCGACGCCATCAGCGTCTCGCGACGGGTTCAGGCCAAGGGCGCACCGTCGCCGCCCGGGCGCTCCGCCGCGGGCTCGCCTTCCCGCCCGCTCGCCTCGGTGGGTACGCCGGCATCTTCGGCGTGCGGCGCCGCGCGCCGGTGAGCAACAGCCGGCGAGGAGGTGTGGTCATGGCACAGTTGATCGTGAGGAAGTTCTCGTCGCCCGACGAGACGAGGCCGTTCCAGGCGAAGGGGCGCGTCGACATCCTCAAGTTCGGCGAGGGCGTCGTGGGCCGCGCCGTCTTCGAGCCGGGCTGGAAGTGGTCGACGCACGTGAAGCCCATCGCCGGAACCGAGAGCTGCCAGGCAGCGCACTCCGGGTACGTGCTCTCCGGCAGGATGCACATCGTGATGGACGACGGGACCGAGGCCGACATGGGCCCGGGCGACTACGCGGTCATCCCGCCGGGCCACGACGCGTGGACGGTCGGGAACGAGACCTGCGTGGTGC
>DASWDS010000217.1:0-1891 GCA_036395165.1 Anaeromyxobacteraceae bacterium
CACGAAGATGGTGCCGGTGGCGACGACCGTCACCCGCGGACCACGTGCCATGGCGTCGAGCGCGCGGCGCAGGAAGTAGAATGGTCGCCTCAGGGCGCTCATCGGGCTCCCCTGCGCGCACGCCGGCCCCAAGGCCTCCGCTCCGACTCGCCTTTCGCCGTTTTTCGTGTTCGCAAACGCAGTTCTAGGCGAGTCAGAGCGATTTCCGGTCGAGCTGCGCTCTCGCGTAGCTCGACCTCAGCTGGGGGGAGCGAGCGCAGCTCCCCCCAGACCCCCCACCGCGGCGGTCCGAAAAGGGCGAAACGTGAGTCTGACCGCGCGGAGATGAGACCACGACGGCGAGCCGGCCGGCGCGCGGAGCGACCAGCGCCGCCGCGCGCGGCGGGATCGGCGTGCTCGTCGTTGCCCGCCGGCACGTCAGGCTCTAAGGTGCGCGGCGTGCCGGCGGGGGCGGACATCGAGGCGGGCGGGACGCGAGGGGTCGTCGCGCGCATCGCGCTGGCCCTCCTCTACGTCGTCGCGTTCTGGCTGCCGCTCCAGTACCTCCCCACGCGAGCGCTGCACCTCTTGCCGCTCGGGTTCATCTGGCTCGACGACGCGGCCCTGGTCCTGGCGGCGCTCCTCGCCTTCGCGCTCGCCGCCACGGGCGATCGCGCGCGGCTCCGGACGCCGCTCGACCTGCCCCTCGCCGCGTGCGTCGCGGTGGGCGTCGCGTCGGCGGCCATGAACCGCGTCTCGCCGGCGCACCTCGTGCTCGGCCTGCGCGGCCCCCTCCAGCACGTGCTCGCGTTCTACGCGCTGTGGCTCCTCAGGCCGCCGCGGCGGCACCTCGTCCGCCTCGCCGGGCTCTCGCTCGCGCTGGCGCTCCTGCAGGTGCCGGTCACGCTGGTCCAGTTCCTCGCGACGCGCACCGCCATGTCGCGCGACCTCGTCTACGGCACGTTCTGGGCGGGCGCGTCGAACTCGATCGCCTACTACCTCCTCTTCTTCATCCTCCCGCTGCTCGGCCTCGCCGCAGCGCGGCCCGAGCAGCGGCGCGCGCTCGCCGCGGCCGGGGCGCTCCTCGTCCCCTTCGTGCTCGCGAGCTCGCGCGGCGCGCTGCTCGTCCTGCCGTTCCTCGCGCTCGTCGCGACCTGGCCGGTGCTGCGCGAGAGGCCGCGCGCGCTCGGAGGCGTCGCCGGGCTGGCGCTCGTCGGCGCGCTCGGGCTCGGGCTCTTCTACGCCTACAAGCCCGCCATCGAGGGCCACGAGATCGCGGGCGAGCTCTCGCCGCGGCGCTTCTACATCGAGCAGTGGAACCGCGACAAGGGCATGGGCCGCCTCTACTACGCGCGCTGGATCGCGGAGCGCATGGCGGCCCGCGGTCCCGCCACGCTCGCCCTCGGCGTCGGGCCGTCGCGCTTCTCGTCGAGCGCCGGGTCGTACCTGCGGCCGCCGCTCCTCGACGAGGCCACCGCCGGCGGCCACTCGCCCATGATCCCGGGCCAGCTCGTCGCGACGTTCTCGGAGTACGGGTTCCTCGGGCTCCTCGCCTTCGGCTGGCTCGTGGCTTCCGGCATCCTGCTGGCCCGGCGGAGCTGGGCGGCGGATCCCGGCGCGCCCGACGCCGGGCTCCGGCGCGGGCTCTACGCCGCGACGCTCTTCCTCGCGGTCGGCACGCCGCTCGAGAACGTGTGGGAGCTGCCGCACGTGGCGGTGCTGGCGTGGGCCGCGGTGGGGTGGGGGGCGATCAGCCTCGAGCGCCGTGAGCGCCTCGAGGGGCGCTCCTGGGCATCGCCCGCCGCGGCTCGGCGGTGAATCGGCGGACCGCGCGGCGCGGACCGCGCGCCCGCTCGCTCATGGCAGCACGAGTCCGATCGGCAGGCACGGGTGTTTGTAGACGAGGACCTGG
>DASWDS010000218.1:0-2649 GCA_036395165.1 Anaeromyxobacteraceae bacterium
ACGGCCGGCACGATGCGCTTCCTGAAGAGGACGTCGAGCTCGGCGCTGGCCCGCTCGATGTCCTCCACCCAGGCGCGCTCGTCCTCGCCGCGCGCCCGCGCCCGCAGCGCGCGCGTGAGGTCGAGGACGTGCCGCTCGGCCTGGGCGTAGAAGCCGAGGTGGCTCTCGTCCCCGATGATGATGGTGTGCGCCTGGTGCGCGTACTGGTCGCGCACCGCGCTCGCGAGCTCGAGCGCGAGCCGGACGCCCTCCTCCTCGTCCTGGATGCGCGCGATCGCGTCGCGGATGCGGTCGAGCCCGGCGATGGCGAGGTAGGACGCGACGGCGAAGGTGAGGACGAGCGCGCCGAAGCCGAGGAGGAGCTTGCGGGCCGTTCCGGACCAGTTCGAGAGACGCTCGCTGGGCACGCGGGGCGGTGTAGCAAGGGCCGGGCCCGACTCGCGATCGGCCGCCCGTCGCGGCGAAACGGCCTCGCGCGCGGAGGCGGTCGGATCGACGTGTGACATTCGAGGTTACACTCTAATCCCCCGTGCGGGTCCGCGCGCGTTCCCGAGCGCCGGCGGCGCTTCAGGCGCCGAGCCTCCGCCCGTCGCCTCCTCATCGAGCGGCCGTGCGGCGCGGAGCTGATGTGTCGCGTCTCCCTCCCCCCGCCATCGCCAGGGGGAGGGGCGAGCAATCTGCGCGGTCAGGCCTTGTGGCAGGCGCACTCGGACACCGGGCGGGGCCGCGCGTCCTTGGACACCTCGGGCCGGGACTGCTGCTGTTTGCCCTGCGCCGCGAGGCGTTCGTAGCTCGCGTCGCCCGCGAACACCGGAACGGCGGCCAGCATCACGGAAGCGGCGACGATCCTCTTCAGCATGATCTCTCCTCTTGCGCCGTGGATGAGTGTGGTAGCGGCGCTCTGAGCTGCGCTGGCCAGGTTTGCATCGGTCGAGCCACGAGGGGGGCGCCCGGAGTTTCGCGATGTTGAACGGTCGGTGAAGGGCGACGCGGCGCGGATCGCCGTCCAGCGCGGTTACGCTGTGACGTGCCGCATCACGTTCCATGCGACCTTGGGCGGGCCGCGACGGTCCGGCGTCTCGCGGCCCCGGTGTAACTGCCATCGTCACACTGTGATGGAGGTAGCCTGCAGCGACGGCGTCGAGATCGCGAGGCGCGAATCGAAAGGGTCGTGGTTTCCGGTCCTTGGACGCGCAGTCCCTGCCCGGCACGCCACATGCTCTAGCGAGCACCACGCGAAGCACGACCCCTCACGCATGACCTCGGAGACGACGCCCATGAATCCATCGAAGCTCCTGGCGCTGCCCCTCGCCGCTGCGCTCCTCGCCATCCCGGGCGCTCGTGCCCACGCCGCCGACAAGGCCTCCGCGAAGGGCGCCCAGGTCGTCGAGGTCACGGTCACGAAGGATGGGTTCGTGCCAGCCACCGTCCACGTCAAGCGCGGCACGCCGGTGAAGCTCGTCGTGACGCGGAAGGTCGACAGGACCTGCGCGACCGAGATCGTGATGAAGGACTTCGGCGTGAACCAGCCGCTGCCGCTCGAGAAGGCGGTGACGGTCCAGGTCACGCCGAACAAGGCGGGCGAGTATCGCTACGCCTGCGGCATGGACATGATCGCGGGCGTCCTGAAGGTGGAGTGACCGCACCTCGAGCAGATCCGCGCGCCGCTCACCCTCTCCATTCGACCGCCCCCGCTCCAGCTCGAGCTCATATGCCTCCCGGACGTCGACTCCCAGTGATCCTGGCGCTCCTCGTGTGCGTGCCCGCCGGCGCTCGCGGCGAGGTGAGCGGCGCTGGCGACGACGCGGTCCTCTCGTCGCTCGTGCGCGACGCGCTCGAGAGGAGCCCCGAGTACGCCCGCGCCCGGGCCGAGGTCGCGGCGGAGCGGGAGCGCATCCCGCAGGCCGGCGCCTTGCCCGATCCGACGGTGACCCTCGGGATTCAGAACGACGGGTTCAGCCGCATCGAGATCGGCAACATGGAGACGAGCTTCTGGCAGGTGATGATCACCCAGCCGCTGCCCTGGCCAGGCAAGCGCGGCCGGCGCGAGAGCGCGGCGCGGGCGCAGGCGGACGCGGCCGCCGCCCGCCTGGAGCGGATCCGCCTCACGACGACCGCCGACGTCGAGCGGGGATACATGGACCTGCTGGTCGCGCGCGGACAGCTCGAGCTCCTCGGGCGCCTCGACGTGCTCTGGAGGGAGGCCGAGGCCGTCGCGCGCGCACGCTACGAGGTGGGAGCCGTGCCGCAATCGGACGTGGTCCGCGCTCAGCTCGAGCGGACGCGTCTCCTGCAGCAGCGGATCGCGCTCGAGGCTTCCGAGCGCACGCGCGTCGAGGCGCTGAACCGCCTGCGCGTCCATCCCCTCGACGAGCCGATCGACACGCCCCGGCGGCTCGCCGACGCGCACGAGCCGGACCTCGTCGCGATCGAGGGGGCGCTCGCCGCCGCCGAGGCGCGCAGCCCCGACCTCGCCGAGGCGACGCTGACGGTGGCCGCCGCCGAGCGGCGCGTCGAGGCGGCCGAGCGCGACCGGTGGCCGGACTTCTCGGTCACCGCCGGCATCATGCCGCGGGGCGGCATCGAGCCGATGTGGCTCGCGAGCGTCGGGATCACGCTGCCCGTCTTCTCCGCCCGGGGCGCGGCGGT
>DASWDS010000219.1:0-9838 GCA_036395165.1 Anaeromyxobacteraceae bacterium
GCCAGCACGGCCGCGGCGGCGAGTCCGACCTGGAGGAGACGTCCGCGGCGCATGGGTCGAGCATCCTACCCGACTCGTCCGGCGCGGCGAAGGCGCGCCGCGGGGGCCGCCCTCGCGACGGCGCGGAAGCGCTCCCGTGACGCTGCGGCTCAAGCTCTTCCTGCTCATGGCGGGCATCACGATCTTCTCGACGAGCGGGGTGACGGCCGTCGCGCTGTGGCGCGAGGTGCAGCGCGGCCAGGAGCTGCTCTACCGCGAGGGCGCCATCATGGCGGGCGCGGCGGCGCAGTCCGCGTCGCGGTGGCTCGGCCCGGCCGGCGCGGCGCCCGGCGCGGGAGAGGCGCTGCAGCTCGTCCTGACGCGGCTCGTGGACTCCGCGCCGCTCGACCGCGCCTGGGTCGTCGACCGCGCGGGCCGGGTGGTCGTCTGCGTGTCCCCGGCCCACGAGGCCTGCCCTCCGGGCGTGCCGACCGTGTTCGCGCCGGCCGAGGGCCCGGTGCAGGCGCTGACGCGGCTCATCGAGCCGGAGGGCATCGTCACCGGCGCGCCGGTGCTGCGCGACGGCGAGCTGGTCGGCGCGGTGCGGGTGGACTTCAAGCACGAGGAGGTCGTGGGGAGCGCCCGCCGCCTCGCGTGGAGCGCCGCGCTCGTGGCGGGCTTCTGGATCCTGCTCGGCCAGGCATTCGCCGCGCTCCTCTTCGCCGGCATCGCGCGCTCGGTGGACCGGATGGTGCACGCGGCCGAGGCGCTCGGTCGCGACGAGCAGGGGCTCCAGCTCGAGGTCCCGAGCGACCGCGAGATCGGCGAGCTCGTCGAGGCCTTCAACCGCATGTCGTCGCGGCTCAAGGAGCGGGGCGACGAGAACGTGCGGCTCATCGGGTCGCTCGAGGAGCGCGTCGAGCAGAAGACGCGCGAGGTGCTCCGCGCCGATCGTCTCGCCACCCTGGGCGGCATCGCGGCCGGGTTCGCGCACGAGCTCGGGAACTCCGTCAACGTCATCCGGGGCTACACGGCGGTCGCGCTCCGCGAGCTCCCCGCCGATCACCCGAACCGCCCCGACCTCGAGGCGGTGAAGCGCGAGACGCAGCGCGCGGGGTCGCTCCTGGAGCGCTTCCTCGTCTTCGCGCGGTCGCGGACGAGCAACGTCCAGCGGCAGCCGGTGGAGCCGGTCGTCCGCGAGGCCGTCGAGGTGGTGGGCCCGGCGGCGGCGCAGGCAGGGGTGAAGACGTCGGTGCATGTCGCCGCGGGGCTGCCCGACGTCTCCGCCGACGCGGAGCTCCTCAGGCAGGCGTTCCTCAACCTGTGCGTGAACGCCATCCACGCCATGGAGCCGGCCGGCGGCCGCCTCGACGTCCGGGTGCAGCGCGACGGCGACGGCGTCGCGATCGAGTTCCAGGACACGGGCCCCGGGATCGCCCCGGAGACGCTGAAGCACGTGTTCGAGCCCTTCTTCACGACCAAGGCCGACGGCACCGGCCTCGGGCTCGCGATCGTCCGCCAGGCGGCGGAGACGCACGGCGGGACGGTCGAGGTGGAGAGCGGCCCCGCGACGGGCGCGCTCTTCCGCGTGCGCCTGCCGGGGGCGCGCGCACCAGGCACGGAGGCGACGGGATGAAGTCGAAGCCGCAGGTGATGGTCATCGACGACCTCGAGTCGGCGCGGCAGATGGTGAAGCGCGCCCTCTCGCGGAGCTACGACGTGTACGACTTTGGCTCGGTCGCCGACGCGCTGCCCGCGCTCGATCGCGCCGAGTTCGACTGCGTCGTCACCGACCTCCGGATGCCCGGCATCGACGGGCTGGAGGGGCTCCGCCGCTTCCACCAGAAGATCCCGGAGCTGCCGGTCATCATCGTGACCGCCTTCGCGACCGTGGAGACCGCGGTGGAGGCGATGAAGGTGGGCGCCTTCGACTACCTCAAGAAGCCGTTCGAGCCGGAGGAGCTCGAGCTCATCGTGGCGCGCGCGGTCGAGCACATGTCGCTCCGGCGCGAGAACCAGCAGCTCAGGAGCGCGCTCGGCGGCACCTTCTCGGTGAACGGGATCGTGGGCCGCTCGTCGGCGCTGCGCGAGGTGGTCTCCATCCTGGAGCGGGTGGCCCCCACCGACGTGCCCATCCTCATCGAGGGCGAGAGCGGGACGGGCAAGGACATGGTGGCGCGCGCCATCCACGGCATGTCGAAGCGCCACGCGGGCCCGTACATCGCGCTCAACATGAGCGCCCTGCCCGAGAACCTGGCGGAGTCGGAGCTCTTCGGGCACGAGAAGGGCTCCTTCACGGGAGCCGAGGCCGCCCGCGCCGGGTTCTTCGCGGAGGCGGACGGCGGCACCCTCTTCCTCGACGAGATCGGGCTCCTCGCCCCCACCCTGCAGGCGAAGCTCCTGCGCGTCCTCCAGGACGGCGACTACATCCCGGTCGGCTCGCGGAAGGCGAGGAAGGCGAACGTCCGCATCGTCTGCGCCACGAACGAGGACCTCAAGCGGAACGTCGAGCAGGGCAAGTTCCGCGAGGACCTCTTCTACCGAATCCGCGTGGTGCCGCTGCGCCTCCCGCCGCTCCGCGAGCGCCGCGAGGACATCCCGCTCCTCGTGGACCACCTCGTGAAGAAGCACGCGCTCCGGCTGTCGCGCCCGCCGCTGCAACCCGACGCCGACGCGATGCGCGCGCTCCTCGACCACGGGTGGCCAGGGAACGTGCGCGAGCTCGAGCACGCCCTCGAGCGCGCGCTCCTCCTCGCGCGCGGCGACGTGATCGCGCTCGGCGACCTGCCCCCGGAGCTCAAGCCCGGCCACGAGGGCGATCACGGCGAGGGCGGCTACCGCCACGCGCGCGACGCGTGGGAGAAGCGGTACTTCCAGGAGCTCCTCGACGAGGCGTCGGGCTCGGTCGCGAGGGCGGCCGAGCTGGCCGGCCTGCACCGCTCGACGCTCTACGAGAAGCTCGCGCGCATCGGCCTCGTCCAGGGCGACCCCGAGAAGAAGAGCGGCAACGGGCACAGCGCGAAGGTGGCCTAGCGACCCGACGCCTCACATCCTGGCGCACGGCCGCCGGAACGCGCAGCGGCGGCAGCTCGCGGCGTCGGCGAGCTGCGGGAAGGCGTCGAGCCGCGCCACGTTCCGCGGCGGGTCGGCGAGGCGCTCCCGCATGGACGCGATCGAGCGGCGCATCTCTTCCTTGCACCCGTCGAGCGCCGCCGGGTCGGCGCTCACGTTGACCCGCTCGCCGGTCGGCGTCGAGAGGTAGACGAGCCCGCCCACGACCCCCTGTGGCGGCGCGCCCCACTTCTGCTGCGCGTACAGCGCGTAGATGCCGATCTGCGTGTGATCGACCTCGCGCTCGCGGCCGGTCTTCCAGTCGAGGATGTGCACCAGCCCGTCGGCGTCGGTGAACGCGAAGTCCACCGCCACCCAGACCTTCACGCCCTCGAAGATCCACGAGTCGAGCTCGTCGACGCTGAGCCACCTCTCCCGCGGGGTGCGCTGGATGCGCTCGAACGTCTCGCTCGCGTAGAACGCCCGCAGGGACCCCTCGATCGCCTCGTCCCAGATCCGCTTCCACTCCTCGCTCGGGACGGGCTCCGCGTACTCGTGCTCGACGAGGCCCTCGATCCTGGCCGCCTCGTGCCAGTAGCTCTTCTCGCGCGACGTGGACCACTGCCGGCGGGCGCGCTCGCGCGTGCGCGCGAGGAGCTCGTCGAGGGAGCGGAACTTGCCCGTCGCCCGCCCCCGGCCGAGCATCTCCTTCAGCGCGACGTGGACGACCGATCCCGCCCACTGCCACCGCGAGGAGAGCTTCTTCAGGACGTAGAGCTCACGGACGGGCGAGCCGGCGGGCGCCTCCCAGCCTCCCCAGCTTCCATAGTACTGGTAGTAATAGGAGCGCAGGCAGTCCCGGAACTTCTCGTGCCGGGACTTCGACCACGTGAACTCGTTCGTCAGCTCGGCCATCTGGCGCCCCGGAGGACGGACGCCTCCATGGCAGCCAGTCTAGCAGGCAGGCCCGACACCGGCCGGCGACGCCGTCGCGCGAAATGTCAGCGCTCCGCCCGCGCCTTCCCGGGCCCGCTCGAGGCGGGTGCGGCGGGCCGCACCTCGACCTCGCCCAGCGGAAGCCCGACGAGCTGCGGCTTCACCACGCCGGGCTCGCACACCATGACCGTCGTGAGCTTCGCCGGGTCGAGGTACTTCTGCGCGATGCGCCGGACGTCCTCGGCCGTGACCCGGGGGACCTGCGCGGCGTACTGGTCCCAGTAGTCGTCGGGGAGCCCGTAGACGACCTCCTCGGCGAGCTTGCCCGCGATCCCGGCGGTCACCGCGAAGTCCGCCGGCAGCGAGAGGAGGAGCGCGTTGCGCGCGACGTCCATCTCCTCCTGCGGGACGGGATTGTCGCGGAGGTCGGCGATCTCCCGCAGGAGCGCCTTCGTCGCGGCGCCGGTCGCGTCCGCCTTCACGCTCCCCACGATGAAGCTCGTGCCGCCGAGCTTGCGCGCCTCGGCGCGCGCGTAGATGCCGTAGGTGTAGCCCTCCTTCTCGCGGAGGTTCCGGAAGAGCCGCGAGGAGGTGCCGCCGCCGAGCACCTGGAAAGCCACCTCCGCAGCAACGTAGTCGGGCGAGGAGCGCAGGAAGCCGGGCATCCCCATCATGACGAACGCCTGCGGGGCGGGACCGCGCTTCTCGATGAGGACGGTCTGGAGCCTGGGCGGCTTCGCGACAGCGGGAGCGGCCACCGCGGGCGCGGCGCCCTTCCAGGGCGCGAGCGCCTTCTCGAGCTTCGTCCTGAGCTCCTGCTCCCCCACGTCGCCCACCACGACGAGCTCGCTCGCGCCCGGCTTCCAGCGCGCCGCGTGGAAGCGCGCCAGGTCCTCCCGCGTCGTCGCCTTCACCGAGTGCTCCGTCCCCATGAGCCAGTGGCCGTAGGGGTGGTCGCCCCAGTACAGGCGCGAGAATGCCTTCGACGCCACCGCCCCGGGCTGGTCGCGCTGCTGGATGAGCGCCACGAGCCGCTGGTCCTGCACGCGCGCGAAGTCGCCCTGCGGGAAGGTGGGGTTCACGAGCACGTCGGCGAAGATCTGGAGCAGCTCGTCGAGGTGCGCGGAGAGCACCGAGCCCGAGAGCGAGGCAGAGTCGAAGCCGGCGCCCGCGGACAGGCTCGCGCCGATGAACCCCAGGTCGTCGGAGATCTGGGTCGCGCTGCGCGACTTCGTCCCCTCTGTCATCATCGCGGCGGTGAAGCCCGCCAGGCCCGGCTTGTCGCCGGGATCGTGCAGCCCGCCTGCGTCCATCGCGAGGTGGAGCGAGACGATGGGGAGCTTCGTCACCCGGACGAGCCTCACCTTGAGGCCGCTCGCGAGCTGGAAGTGGCGCTGCGGCGGGACCTTCAGCTCGGGCGCCGGCCCGGGGACGGGGACCGTGGCGCGATCGGCGGCCGCTGCGCCCGCGGGGACGGCGCTCGCCTGCGGCTGGGGCGCGGGCGCGCCGGCAGGCGGCTCGACGGGGCCGGACGGCGGCTGCTGCTTCACCGGGACGCCGCCACAGGCGAGCAGCGCGGCGGCGAGGAAGGCGCTCGGACGGCGCATCACTTGGCCCCTTTCTTCGTCGGCTGGGCGCGCGCGGCGCCCCTGTTCGGCGCCGCCGGCACGGCCTCGGCGGCGGGCGCGCCCTTGCGTGGCATGACGGTCAGCACCACCCGCGCGTCCTTCTTGAGCCACCTCGCGGCGGCGTCGCGCACCTCCTCCGCCTTCACCTTGCGATAACGCCCGATGTCCTTCGGGAAGAACCCGGGGTCACCCACCTCGAAGTAGTAGCGGTTCAGCGAAGCCGCCCGCCCGCCGAAGCCCCCCACCGGCTCGAGGCTGAACACGGCCGACGACTCGGTCTTGTTGACCGCGCGCTCGAGCTCTCCCGCGTTGGGCGGCTCCTTCTCGAGCTTCTCGACCTCCTCGTCGATCTCGGCGAGGAGGCGGTCCACCGTCTGGCCCGGCTTCGGCGTCGCGACGATGAGGAACATGCTGGCGAGCACCTGCGACGCCTGCCCGGCCGAGACGCCCTGCGCGATCCGCTCGTCCATCACGAGCCGCTTCACGAGGCGGGCGCTCTTCCCGTCCGTGAGGACCGCGCCGAGCATGTCGAGGGCGGCGTCGCCCTCGGCGAAGACCTTGGGCGTCTGCCACGCGACGTACAGGCGCGGCAGCTCCACGTTGTCCTCGATCGTGACGCGCTTCTCCTTGTCGAGCGGCTTCGGCGTGGGCGCGCGGTGGTCGGGCGGCCCGGACGCCGGGACGGCGCCGAACCACTTCTCGACGAGGCGCCGCGCCTCCTTCGGATCGAAATCGCCGGCGATCGCGAGCGAGGCGTTGTTGGGCCCGTACCAGCGCTTGAAGAACTCGCGGACGTCGTCGAGGGTCGCCGCGGAGAGGTCCTCGTGCGAGCCGATGGGGAGCCAGTGGTACGGGAAGTCCGGATCCCAGACGTTCTCGAGCAGCGTCATGAACGCCGTGCCGTACGGCTGCATCTCGTACGACTGACGGCGCTCGTTCTTCACGACCTCGCGCTGGTTGTCGAGCTTCGCCTGATCGAGGGTGGGGAGGAGCCATCCCATGCGGTCGGACTCGATGAAGAGCGCCTGCTCGAGGGCGTTCGACGGCACCTGCTCCCAGTAGACGGTCTGGTCCTGCGCGGTCGAGCCGTTGGCGCTGCCTCCCACGTTCTCGATGAGCCGGTCGGCCTCGCCCTTCGGCAGGTGCGCGGAGCCCTGGAACATGAGGTGCTCGAAGAGGTGCGCGAACCCGGTGCGCCCCGGCTTCTCGTCCTTGGAGCCGACGTCGTAGTGCACGTCCACGCCGACGATGGGGGCGGTGTGATCCTCGGAGAGGATGACGTTGAGCCCGTTCGGGAGCTTGAACGTCTCGAACGGGATGGAGGGGATCTTGGCGGGCTCGGGTTGGGCGGCGAGGCAGAGCGCGCCAGCGAGGGCGAGGGCGAGGCTCGTCATGCGGCGCTTATAGAGGATCGATCCCGCCGCGTCGATGCGTTCGAGGGGTCGCTTCGCAGGGCGGCCTGACCGTGAAATAAAGTGCTGCGTCCGGCGGTAACCACGGGCCCACCGGCCGATCCTGCCCGATCTTCCCGGCGGAGGGCGCGGCGCCGAGCGAGCGCACCGTGGTCCGCGTGCTCGACGACGACGTGGAACCCGTAGCTCGGGCGGGCCTCCGGCCGCGCGGCCTTGCGCCGCGATCACGCGGGCTCGAGCCGCATTCCCTTCGGAATGACGACGATGCCGCTCTCGGTCACGTGGAAGCGCTTCTTGTCCTCCTCGAGGTCGTAGCCGATCGAGGTGCCGGCCGGGATGTCCACGTGCTTGTCGATGATGGCGCGGCGGATCCGGCAGTGGCGGCCGATGTTCACGTTCTCGAAGAGAATCGAGCCCTCGACCTGCGCGTAGCTGTTGATGCGGACCTTGGGCGAGAGGATGCACTTGTCGACGCGGCCGCCGGAGATGATGCAGCCCTCGGACACGAGCGAGTCGGTGGCGCGCCCGAGGCGCCCCTCCCGCTCGTTCGCGAACACGAACTTCGCCGGTGGGTAGTTGTACTGGATCGTGTAGATCGGCCAGTCGTCGTTGTAGAGGGAGAAGATCGGGTCGACGTCGACCAGGTCCATGTTCGCCTGGTAGTACGCGTCGAGGCTCCCCACGTCGCGCCAGTAGCCGCGCTCCCGCTCGGACTGCCCCGGCACCACGTTGGTCTGGAAGTCGTACACGTACACGCGCTTGCGGTTGTACATGTTGGCGACGATCGACTTCCCGAAGTCGTGCGCGCTCGTCGGATCGCCCGCGTCCCGCACGATCTCCTGGACGAGCACGTCGGTCGTGAAGAGGTAGTTGCCCATCGAGGCGAGGCACCGCGTCGGATCGCCGGGCATCGTCTTCGCCCCGGTCTTCGGCTTCTCGACGAACCCGATCATGCGCCCGTCGTGGTCCACCTCGATGACGCCGAACTCGGCCGCCGAGCTCACCGGGATCGGGATGGCGGCCACCGTCAGGTCCGCGTTCTTCTCCGCGTGGAAGTCGAGCATCTGCCGCACGTCCATGCGGTAGACGTGGTCGGCGCCGAAGACGTAGGTGAACTCGGGCTCCTCGTCGGTGATGATGTTGAGGTTCTGGTAGATGGCGTCGGCGGAGCCCTCGAACCACTTCGGGCCGACGCGCATCTGCGCCGGCACGAGCTCGACGTACTCGTTGAGGAGCGCGGTGAGGCGCCAGGCGCGCTGGATGTGTGTGTTGAGCGACTCCGACTTGTACTGGACGAGCACCTTCATCCGGAGCAGGCCGGAATTGGCGAAGTTGGAGAGCGCGAAGTCGATGATCCGGTAGCGGCCGCCGAAGGGCACCGCGGGCTTGGCGCGCTCGCGCGTGAGCGGGTCGAGCCGTCGGCCCTCGCCGCCTGCGAGGATCATGGCCAGGGTTTTCGCCATCGGTGCGGGCTCCTCGGGTGGATCGCGATGCTAAGCTGCCCGGACGGGGGCGGCAAGAAAGCGCCGTGGCTCGCCTCGAGGCGGCGGCGGCGCGACGGCGCGGCCTTCCCAGACCGCCCTGCGGGAGATATAAGCTCCGCCGCCGTGGACACAGCAAAAGCCGTTCGCGCCCTCGCGGGCTCGCCCGCCGCCACCGCGGTGCCCTCGCGCTGCTATCTCTGCGGCGGCGCCGAGCTGGCGCTGCGCTTCCCGGCGCGCGCCGGATCCGCGACGGGCCACGACGCCTACCGCTGCACGAGCTTCGGCCACCGCGCTCATGGGCCCATCTGGGGTTGCGCCGGCTGCGGTTTCCTCTTCCAGTGGCCGCTCCCCGATACGACGGCGCTCCTCGACGCCTACGGCGCGGTCGAGGATCCGCTCTATCTCTCGGAGAAGGACAACCGCTACCTCACGTTCCGCAAGGCGCTCGGCCTGCTCGGCCCGGCCGGCGGACGGCGGCTGCTCGACGTGGGCGCCTACTGCGGCTACTTCGTCGACGTCGCGCGCGCGGCGGGCTTCGACGCGGAGGGCATCGAGCTCTCCCGCTGGGCGGTCGCGCACGCGCGCGGCCTCGGGCTGCCGGTTCGGAACGAGACGATCGAGGAGCGGGCGCGCTCGGGCGCCCGCTACGACGTGGTCACGCTGTGGGACGTGGTCGAGCACCTGCCCGACCCGCGCCGCGAGCTCGAGGCGGCCGCGCGACTCGTCCGCCCCGGCGGCCACCTGCACGTCTCCACCATCGACGCGAAGAGCCTCGTGGCGCGCCTCCTCGGCCGGCGCTGGCCCTGGCTCATGGACATGCACGTCGTCTACTTCGACCGCGCCACGCTGCCGGCGCTGCTCGAGGAGACGGGCTTCCGCGTGCTCGCGCGGCGGGCGTACACGCACACGGTGTCGGCCGACTACCTCCTCAGGAAGATCGCCGCGAGCTTCGCGCCGCTCGCGCCGCTCGCGGGCGCGCTCCGGCGCCTCGTGCCTGCGGGGCTGCCGGTCCCGGTGAACCTCGGCGACAACATGGTCGTCAGCGCCGAGAGGCGCTGAGGGATCAGGTCGTCCGCAGCGCTGGCGCGTGGCCGGCCTCGTGCGCGAGGAGCCACCGCTTGATCTCGAGGCCACCAGCGTAGCCGCCGAGGCCGCCGCCCGCCGCGACGACGCGGTGGCAGGGGATGAGGATGGCGACGGGGTTCCTGCCGTTGGCGGAGCCCACCGCCCGCGCCGCGCCCGGCAGGCCGAGCCGCGACGCGAGCGCGCCGTAGGTGCAGGTCTCGCCCCACGGGATCTCGACGAGCGCCTGCCAGACCTTGCGGTCGAAGGCGCTCCCGGCGAGGTC